>CALAIO010000194.1 GCA_937923355.1 uncultured Rhizobiaceae group bacterium
ACTGGTGACGCCTTTGCTCTGCTAGAAACAAGCCCCGCATTAGATTATGCGCAATTTTTACGGATTCAAAAACTTACAGGGGGGCTCGTGCCCTCCTATGGCAAACTCACATCTGTCGTGTCATCCGATATTGAAAAGCAAGATGATGGCTCCATCCGCGTTCGCTCTGATCTGACATATTTAACCTCCGTCGGAACGCGCTTAGTTCAGCCCGACCATAAGCTCATAAATGGCCCTGAAGGACGCTGGTTAATTCAATATGCCCCGCCAGAAAAATCTTTAAGTGAGATATTAACTACCGCTGACAGACGCCCTGAATTTCAGGATTTAACGGCACAACGCCTCTCCGCACCTACAGATCCTGTTCAGCGTTTAGCCCGTCCTAAGATTGAGCTGATGGCCGCCGAATTTGTTGAACAAGACGGACGTATGTTTGTGACAGGGCGCATCAAAAATGTTTCAGAATTTCCAACATGCACCAAAGTCATGGCCGAAGCTAAATCCGAAGATCGTTCAATTATTCTCGAGCAGCATAAAGGTAGAATTGGCGCTCACCGTCTCTTACCTGGTGAGGCTTCTGCGTTTCGGATTGATTTCGAAGGATATTTAAAAATCCAAGATCAAGCCTTCAATGCTGCCTATAATCCCGAGCAGTTTAGCGTCCCGAAATTAACTGATTTACCTGCCGAGGTTTCCTTAGCTGTATCAACGACTGTCTGCTCGCCGACTTATTATAAGTCCCTAATCTTTGAAGACATAAAGGTTTCACAAGATGCCAATGGTCAGGCTTTGACTTTAAAAGTCTCCAATTCAGGAACCGAAATTGTAAGTACTTTGCAGCTTAAACTATCTTATCTAGATAAGAACGAACGTTTGGCATGGGTGGAGTCATTCCATCTTCAGAACAACCTTATTCCGGGTGAGCAACGCACAATCACTATTCCTCTTTCAGCCATGCCTAAAAATTCTGGCGTGCCCGTCAGTCGCATCACGATTAACGGAAAAGAAAATGGAATTGCGGCATCATCCATTTGGTCTTCCGGTGTTTTATTACCCGCCCAAGCAGGACAAATCCTCATCGATTATGATGCCATGATTTACCGCCCTCTTGACTAACCCCACATGTCATTAAGCCTATGCCTGATGTCGTTTTGCATTTTGCAAAGCCCGCGCTGCATATTGCAATGAATATTTCAAATTAAAGCTCCATTAACCATCTAAGTCATTGAAATTACGAGAGGCTCAACTGGTCTGTCGATTGCAACATCTATTCTGAAAAATGGAGTAGCTGTATGACTATCAAGACTAAAACACGAAACTTGAAATCCTCACTGATAGGCTGCGCCTTGCTGGCAACAACGGCGCTCACAGGGTGCGCAACGACAGCAGTGCAATATAACGCAGACACTGTCTCTGGTGTTACTGATGCCGCGCTACGCCCCCAAGCTGCCGCGCTAGAGCTTACAGGACCTTTAAAAATTGATGATGTCCGCAACCGTACTTTGGCACATAACTCAGAATACGCACGTGCTCAGACACAATTGATGGAAACCGTTCGCAAAGCAGGTCAGCGCGGAAAAGATCTTTTACCTCAGGTCTATGCCAGCAGCTATGGTACATGGCGGAACAATGCGAGCGCGTCTGTTGGTATGAAAGTCGATGATACGTCGGGGTCAATGCCAAAGGATTTTTACACAGCACAAGACCAAGCCATTGCGATTTCCAACTTCACAACAAGTTGGGATTTACTTGAGATTGGCTTAAGTGGCTTCAAAGCTAATCGCCGCGCAATAAATGCTTATGCGCAAGGCGAGCAAAACCAATATCTCTGTAACAAACTTATGGTAGATGTTGAAAATGCTTATTGGCGAGCGGTTGCGTTTGAACAGGCTGAAAAAAAGGCTGACTGGTTGAAAGGCCGCGTCGCCTATGCCCTTACTCTTTCGGAGCAACGCGCTAACGAAAACCCGAAGAGCAAACTTCAGGAACTGATGTTCCAACGTGAGCTTATCGACATCAATAGATGGTATCAGTCTCTATTCAGATCATTAGTATCTGCAAAACCGGAATTGGCGCGTTTGATGAACTTACCTGCGGGAACGGAATTCGATCTGAAATCCACACGCCTACCGTCTGGCCTAGGGGAACTCGGCAAGCAAGACACCCTCAGCTTGATTACAGCAGCCTATAAAAACCGTCCTGAGATTCGTCAGTCGCTGTATAAATCAGACTTAACCGAACTTAAGAATGAGGAAGACCTATGGCGGCATTTACCCGCCATGCGTTTCTTCATCGGGGGCAATAGCAACACAAATAGCTTCGTCTTGAATTCAAATTTTGTTTCCGCAGGCGCTAGCCTCAGTTGGGATCTTCTCCGTCTGGGCCAAATTGGTGAAACCAAACGAAATGGCAAAATCGCTTTAGCAGAAGATAAGCGCCAGACCGAAATCTTGGCCAGCGCGATTATGGCACAAGTCATGATAGCTCGCGAGCAAATGCACAAATTAGATTACGATCTAACGCTCGCTTGGAAGGCCCTCTCCATTCAAGGTGAAATCACTGATGACTTGAATATTGATGTCGTTTCCGGTGAAAAACCTGAGACTTACCTCGTCAAAGAAGAGTTAATGCGCGAGCTCTCTTTTATACGTGAGCAGATTGCACGCGCCGAATTACATACCGCTAAGGCTCGCCTACAACAGAGCATCGGGATTGTTCCAACATGTCAATCACCCGCCCAATCTTTGTCCGCGTCAGTCTCTTCGGCGTCCTCAAGCACTTAATTTACTTCTAGGACCGATACGATGCTTTTTACTGATCCTGTTTTTATAACGAAATTTTTGCCGCTCGTGCTTTTAGGTTTCTTTGCGACGCTATTTTCGAAAACGCGCTGGCATAGCCAAATTCTCCTCATTGGCGCCAGCCTGATTTTCTACAGCTGGTTCAAATCGGAATATCTTACCCTATTAGTTGGATCGATGACCGTAAACTACGTCCTCGCAAAGAAAATTTTGGCCCAACCGGGAACGGTAAAATCAAAGCGGGTTTTAGTTTTTGGGATTATTACAAATCTTATTTTATTGGGCGTCTATAAATACCTTGGGTTCCTGACGATAAACATCAATGCGATATTTGATATTGGTCTTCCCGACCCTGCATTATTACTGCCATTAGCCATATCGTTTTTCACCTTCCAACAGATTTCTTATCTGTGTGATAGCCATGCCGGTAAGATGGAGGCCTCCTCTCACACCCCGCTTGAATATGCGCTTTTCGTAACTTTTTTCCCGCAGCTCATTGCTGGGCCCATTGTGCACCATGCGGAAATGATGCCTCAATTTCGTAAACAGGTTACGCCGAGTACACGTGCGATTATGTTTTGCGAAGGCTTATGTCTATTTGCACTAGGTTTATTTAAGAAACTTGCCATTGCAGACTCCATTGCTCCCTATGCCAATCTAGTATTTGCCTCTGTAGATGGCGGCGCAGACGTTACCGCTCTGACAGCGTGGGGCGGAGCTTTAGCTTATACATTTCAAATTTATTTTGATTTTTCCGGTTACTCTGACATGGCCATCGGTCTTGGATTGCTATTCGCTGTTAGATTACCTTGGAACTTTAACTCGCCCTATAAATCTGAAAACATGTCAGAGTTTTGGCGCCGGTGGCACATGACTCTCAGCCGTTGGTTACGCGATTATCTTTACATCCCTTTGGGCGGAAACCGTCACGGAAAGGTTCGCCAATATATAAATAATTTTACCACAATGGTTCTTGGTGGATTATGGCACGGGGCGCATTGGAACTTCATTATCTGGGGTGCACTCCACGGAGTTTACTTAATTGCCAACCAATTTGTGCGCGCAATCGCCAAATTCTTTGGTGTCCTGGATATCGTCGAAACAGCAAAGTCCATAAGGTTTACATCTTGGGCCATCACATTTTTAGCTGCCGTTATAGCCTGGGTCTTTTTCAGAGCGACAACAACATCGGGCGCATTATCAATGATACAGAGCATGTTCGGCTTTTACCCTGTCGAAGCTCTTAATCACCAAGCCAATATTCAAACCATCCTTTGGGTTGCTCTGGCCGCACTGTCAGCATTTCTTTTGCCAAACACCAAAGAAATATCAGAACTTTTCCAAAAAGACTTAGTGAAGCGCTCATCAGCTATTCTTTGCGGATTAGGAACAGTTTCGGGTTTAGCCGCAGCGATGGCTTTCTTATCCTCCCTTAGCTTGACGCAATCCCCTTTCCTCTACTTCAATTTTTAATCCTAAACGTAGGAAATATAATCATGACAAATTTTCCTGACAAAGATGTTCTGGCTCAAAACGTTTCAGCATCTGCAAATGCATCTAAGCATTTATGTAAATTTCTTGCCTGCTTCATTGGTACAGCAGCTGTCTGTCTAAGTGCTTACACATTAACAGTGCATAGTCTCGTCCAAAACTCCGAAGTACCCGCGACTTATAAATGGTTCTTGCTCAAGGAGGTTCCCGGACCTCGGATCATATTTGAATCAGGATCGAACTCGCACCATGCAATCGATACAGACGCCGTAGGCGCTGCACTTGGAATGACCGCTATCAACATAGCGGATAATGGCGGCTATGCCCTTGAGGATAAGATAACCCGTCTTGAAACCTATGCTCGTCCCGGGGATGTTATCGTTCTCCCATTAGAATGGACATTCTATCACCGTGAAAAACTGACTGATAATTATGTCGAAACACTCTTTACAGATAATCGAGATTACTATCGGTCAATGCCAATTATAAAACGAGTCAAACGAGCCCTTAGCTTACCGCCAGAAAAGGTCATTACTGAGCTAACGCAGAAAGACCTACGGCCTATTAAAGACATTGAATCACCTGCACAGGATTTATTCGTATCAGCTTTGACGCAAACAACGGGGCATCAATCACGAGAAAAAAGCTCAGGACCAGGTTTAGGTGTCGCTGAGCAAAGCTGTGACGATTATATTCTTGGAAGCTCTGCTCAAAGACGAAACCTCAAAATTGGCGAAAACCTAAAACCTGCACTAAGGCGGCTCGAAAAGCTAAAAAACCGCGGCATCGATATTCATTTTGCATGGCCCGTGCTTGTTGGAAAAGGCTGCTTGAACGACTCAGCTTATGTAAAAGACTTTCGTCAGGACATAGAAGAAGTTGTGAACAAAGCTGGTTTTGAGTTCTTAGGAACACCAGGGCAAAGCCTCTATGGTCAAGACTTACAGGACGATTCTCCCTACCATATTATTGCGAAAGGCACAGAGATACACACTCAGAAAATGATTGGGCATTTAAAGAGCCAAGGCTATGGCGAGCTTGGACAGCCTTTAGACATCAAAACTTTTGCGCGCCACAGGCTGTTAGAATTGGAGCTCGCGCAAGCGGCTCCACTGAAACAACCCGCCTTGCCGTTTGGCGAAGTCATTGCATTAGATGATAAGAATTTCAGGCCCCACATTGATTTTACGGCAGGATGGTGGGCCTTTGAAGCTTATGGGCGCTGGATGAGAGATAACCGTGCCATGTTTCGCGTAACCCTGCCTAAAGACCTTGATCAAAATTCGATCTTGGAAATCAAGGGCGTCACTAAATCAGGACGCCTCGAACGCGCTGACGTTACCGTAAATGGAGAGGTGATTACCACTGGAATGTTTGGAGAAAACTCACCGCTACAGATTCCAATGTTAGGCCTACCGCAAGGCGAAGCGCTTTCGATTTTTATTTCATTACCAGAAGCTAGTGTTCCTCAAAGCCCACTTGAATTGGAAGAAAATGAAGACGCGCGTACAATGACTCTGCATTTTCAAACTCTGCAGTTAATCGGTCAAGATATTGCGGCCACTGAAGATGTGGTAGAACCACCTTTAAAGAAATCTATTGTGGGTCAACAGGCATCTCATACCTTTGCAACATCACAATTCGAAACGGTAACCAGCAGTTCGCCATTAATGGACTGCGCACCAGTGGATACTTTACCAACTCTGAATTCCACCTTTATCAAATATAGTCAGGGGTGGTGGGCCCAAGAGGCAACAGGTCGTTGGATGAAAGGGTCTCAAGCTGACTTGATATTGAACTTGCCTAGTGCGTCAAAGCATAGCGAAAACAATAGCTTTAACCTTAGACTTGAAGGCGACTTCTTTTTAGATAAACCCAAAGCCGTAAAGTTCTTAATTGATGGTCAGGAAACTGGCCCCGTTACAATTGCGGAAAATGGTATAATCTCTACATCATTTTATATTGAAACAGGTAGGCGCGAAGCAAGGGTGTCCCTTAAGCTCATAGGTGCCAGCCTGAAAAGTCCGCGACAATTAGGGCTGTCTCAAGATGAGAGAACTTTGACTTACTTTTTGAAATCCGCAGCAATTACAGCAACATAGAAGATGTAGTTCAGGCGTTAACGGCACTTTCTTCTTGAATCCATGTTTCACGTTTACGATAAATTGTAGACGGACTCAGTTGAAGAATTTGTGATGCTTTTGGAATACTTCCATTGCAAGATTCGATAACAGCTTCGATTATGTATTGTTCAATCGTGGTCATCGGCTGATGAATATCAACTGTCACAGTCGTTTTCATAGATTGCTGAGGCGTGATGAGACGATTGGAGCTTGCCAGACCCACTAATTGGTAGTCTTCGTTCGCTGAAGCCTCCGCAGGGACAGCATTAAGCTTCAACATGTGAGGCTCTAACGCCACGCCGTCATGGACAACAACTGCTTTTCGAACCGCGTTCTGCAATTCACGTATATTGCCTGGCCAATGATAATCCAACATCAGGCGCTGGGTTTCAGGAGAAATAGATTTAAACTGCTTTCCTTCTTCAGCAGCGAAGGTCGCCAAGAAATTCTCACCTAATAAAATGACGTCTTTACCCCGATGAGATAATGGCGGCAGTTCTATCGAAAGCACATCAAGACGATAGAATAAATCTTCACGGAACCGTTTCTCCGCCACTTCAACCATAGGGTTTCGGTTGGTTGCGCAGACGATACGCACATCCACATCTTCCGACCAATCACTGCCGACGCGTTTGATTTGACCCGTTTGCAAGAAACGTAAAAGTTTTGCTTGAAGGTTGATATCCATTTCACAGATTTCATCTAAGAAAAGTGTTCCGCCATTGGCTTGGCTGGCTGCGCCTTTTCTGGCCTCTTGAGCCCCCGTAAAGGCGCCTTTGACATGCCCAAAAATTTCAGATTCAATCAAATTTTCCGGGAGCGCCGCGCAGTTTAGTGCTATAAATGGCGCATCACGGCGATCACTGACTTTATGGATGGCCTGCGCCGTGACTTCTTTACCTGTACCGGACTCCCCCGTAATAAAAACAGCTGCATTTGAGTTAGCAACGTTTTGGATCATTTTATAAACGGCCAGCATAGGAGCCGATTCACCTGTAAACCCTGGAATGGGATCGGTACTCATTCCCTTTTTCAAAACTTGAACAGTTGTCGTAAGATGAGTGCGTTCCAAAGCATTCTTAACTGTCGTTAATAGCTTTTCTGTGGGAAATGGCTTAATCAAGAAGTCATAAGCTCCCGAGCGCATAGCATCGACTGCCGTATTTACTGAGCCATTAGCTGTTATAACAATAAACGTGATATTATGGCTTGTTCCTTCCATCTCCTGGATAATGTCCAATCCATTCATGTCCGGGAGCTGAAGATCAAGGAGAACCGTTGTTACCTGCCCTTTGCGAAGCTCAATCAGAGCATGGCTACCAGATTGACAAATTTCAGAACTGATTCCAGCTTTTTTTAAGTGCTGTTGATACATCAACGCCATAGATAGCGTATCTTCAATAATCAACACATCGGGCGTTGCGCTCTTTCCAGACATTTTATCACCTATGCCGCCTCTTCATTAACTCCGAAAAGGTCGTCTAAATTTAACAGGGCAACATTGGCTATTTTTATAGCTCTCGTGCCATGTTCCACCATTTTCGACACAGTATCATGCGCGCAATTAGAATTCGTTAACGCAGCAATTTCCGAAAGCTCTGAAAACCCGTAAAGCCCTGCTAAACCTTTAAGAGTATGGCTGGAAAATCGGCAAGCCTCAACATCTTGCTTTTCAATCGCTTGACGTAAGCGATCTGTAGTTTCCTTTAGATCAATAGCAAATTGTCCTTTAATGAGTAGAAGGTCTTCACTATCCAAACCGTCCAAAAGCCCCCCAGAAACTTCCAATTTATATGTTTCGCGACTCTCTGCTTCCTCCTCAATTTGAGAGCAATGTTGGGCAATCGCATTAACCAGATCCTTGGCATTAAAGGGCTTTAGAATAACCTGATTAACACCATAGCTTTTTAGTTCCGCAGCTTCATGCTCATCCCCCATAGCCGTTAATGCAATAACTGGAATTTTAGCATTTGGTGTTTCACCCGCGCGCATGCGTTGAACAAGCTCCTTGCCTCCCATTTCAGGCATAAAAACATCAGTTAGCAAAAGATCGTACGCACAACTATTTAAAGACTCCAAAGCTTCCAAGCCATTCGTTGCCATTGTTAGAATAGCGCCGCGTTTTTCTAAAACTCTACTTACCACCATGAGATTAGTTGGATTATCTTCAACCAAAAGAATTGAATATCCCTCAATACTTGCTTCCACCTGAGTAACTTCAATGGTTTGTTTTGACTTCTCGGCTTGCTCCAAAGGAATAGACACCCAGAAGGTCGAACCGAAGCCAAGCTCACTTTCAACGCCAATTTTTCCGCCCATCATTTTAGTTAGAACCTTACATATTGTTAGCCCTAAGCCCGTTCCCTCTGAAGCGCGGGTATCCACCTCTTCCGCCATGTAAAACTCTTCAAACAGGTGATCAATTTTATCTGCGCGAATGCCTTGGCCGTCATCTTTAACCTTGCACGTTAAATTCCACTCTCCGCTATCCTCCCTTTCAGTTTCAATGATCATATCAACATGACCATCTCTTGTATATTTAATCGCGTTACTGACGAAATTCATTAATATTTGCCGGATACGTCCAATATCGCCAAGCAAGTCAATGTCGTTTGCATTGGTTTTATCCACGGAAAGGACGACATTTCGTTCTTTCGCCTGCGTAGTAAATAAACGACAGACATCATCAAAAATATCCGGAGCATGAAACGGCTCATTTAAAACTTTTACGGATCCAGAAGAAATTCTCGCATAGTCAAGGACGTCATTGATGATACGAAGCAATGAGCGAGATGTTCTCTCTGCCGTCCCAATAAGGTGCTTCTGATCTTTTGTAAGCTTACTTTCTCCTAAGATATCAAAAATTCCGAGCACCGCATTAAAAGGCGTTCTAATTTCATGGCTCATAGCTGAGATGAATTGCGTTTTAGCTCGATTGGCAAGTTCAGCTGCTTCTTTAGCATCCAAGAGAGCCTTCTCAGCCGCTTTTGACTCCGTTATATCACGAATGTAAGCAATGAAAATGTCGCCCGATGAGCTTCGGCTTCGAGAAATCGCTAATTCTGTCATAAACTCTTCGCCATTAGCGCGCAGGGCTTCGATTTCAATTCTTTGTCCTAAAATATTAGCTTTTCCAGTTTCGCGCATGCGCGCCATGCCCTTATTGTGAGCTTCACGATATCGTTCAGGGACAATAATCGTTGCCATATTTTTCCCGATAACTTCGGCTTTGCTATATCCAAAAATACTTTCTGCGGACTCGCTAAACTCCACGATGCTTCCATCTGAGTCTATGATAATAATCCCATCCAAGGAGGCCGTAACAGTGGCTTCCATTTGTTCCGCTTTAATATTGGCCTCAGCTTTAGCGAAATTGGCTTTATCTTCCAGTATTAGCCGAGTTCGTCGCAATCCATACCCGAAAAGAAATGATAGACCGACAACTAGCGCAATAATCCAGATTGTATTCATGTCGCCAAACCTTTTAGAGCATTAATGACAGAGTTTAATTAAAGTTCAGTTATAATGCGGTTCATTATGCCTATTCTGAGGTTTGAAAATCTAAATAGGGCTTTGCATATTGCAAAATTCAATTTGCATCTTGCCACAAGTTTACGCATTTTCAAAAGATGAATATAGCTAAGTAATTGTTTTAATTAATATTAATATTGGCCCATCTTTTGCGACGTCATCTCCATCGAGATAATCATGGAGAAAAAATGCGGCACTCAAACATCCAAAACGAAAACTGGGATACGCACATGAGCGCGTCTGGTAAGTCGGAACTGATCCAAACTCAAGCCGAAGTCGCCCACCTAAAATGCGCAGTTATTAACTTAGAACGTAAAGTGATAAGGTTTAGAAGCGCATGTTTAAGCGCGTTCTGCCGTCCAATTGACAGAGAAAACCTGATAAACGCACAGTTCGAGTTATCTGCTCTCAAAAAGCAATTGAGTTCGACATGAGGTCTCATCTCAACCACAATGTGAACTCGCAAGAATACGATTTTTCTAGACAAGCTGAGCGCCTCATTAATTGGTGCAAGAATGATGCATTACCGTTTTGGGCTAATCGAGGCGTGGATTGGACCGGAGGCTTTTTTGAAGCTTTAAACTACGATGGAACGCCAGACCTTTCTGTCAAGCGTCGTGTCCGTGTGCAGGCGCGTCAATCTTATGTCTATTCGCTCGCCATCACAAAAGGTTGGTATTGTCCTGCCAGTTTAGTCGCAGACCATGGATGGAAATTTCTGACTGGGCAGGGATTTGCAGGAGGCGATCATATATCAACTCAAAAATTCAGAGGCTGCGCTCATCTACTTAACCCTGACGGCAGTTTAAATGACGGAACACGAGATACCTATGCTCAGGCATTTTTGATCCTATCGAGCGCATGGCGGTACAAGGCCACTGCTGATCCTGAAGCGTCGGATATTTTATATGCAACAACATCATTCCTAAATAAACACTTCAAGTCCGATATGGGAGGATGGATTGAAAACTGCCGGAACAGTTTGCCCCGACGGCAAAACCCCCACATGCATCTATTTGAGGCCTTTATGGCAGCTTATGAAGCAACAAATGATTTTCTATTTCTAGAATTGGCAGATCAGAACTTTGCGTTATTTGAAACCCGTTTTTACGATAGAACAACAGGATGTATCTTGGAGTATTTTGAATCAGGCTGGAGTCCACAACATAAACGAAAAGCAAAAGTTGAACCAGGTCATATGATGGAATGGTGTTGGTTATTAGAGTGGTATGGCCGCCTATCTGGAAAATCTGTGAAGTCCTATGTCGACACTATTTTTGAATCATCCTTAAAACATGGCTTAAATCCAACAACAGGACTTCTAATCAACGAATTTCAATTGGACGGAACAATCTCAAATGGGTCAAGCCGGTTATGGCCTCAAACGGAATTCATCAAGGCTTGCATTGCCAATTACAGATTAGGAAACGCTAACGCGTTGTTTCTTGCCTCTACTGTAATAGACCGAGTCTTTGATAATTTTCTTCAAACGCCTCTCCGCGGAGGCTGGCATGACAGTATCGATTGCAATGGAAACATAGAAAGTCAGCAAATGCCCGCCAGCACATTCTACCACCTAGCTTGCGCCGCGAGTGAGGTTGAGAACGTCGCTAAATCATGGTGATACTAAAGCTTCAACGGGAGCTTTATCTTTCTAGAAAAGATAGAATCTAATATATTGGATCAAATCATATTCCCTATGTCCGTCGTCTTTAAAGACATAAAGAGGTATGATGTGCCCCTAGTTTTGTAGACACCTTGGTACTTCATTTTGTTGCCCTCTCAAATTGGGTGGGTGACAACATCCTGTTATTAGCATGCCTACGTTTTGGATTGTAGAATAATTCGATGTAGTCGAACACGTCCTGACGAGCATCTTTACGTGTTTTGTAAGTCTTTCTCCGGATGCGCTCGGTTTTGAGCAAACGGAAGAAGCTTTCAGCCACAGCATTGTCGTAACAGTTCCCACGGCGGCTCATGCTGGCTTCCAGATTATGGTCGGTTAGAAACTCGCGCCACTCCTGGCTGGTGAACTGTGAACCTTGGTCGGAATGAATGATGACTTTGCTCGTCGGCTTGCGACGCCAAACTGCCATCAGAAGAGCATTTAAAGCGAGCGATGTTTGCATGCGTGAATGCATCGACCACCCCACGACTTTGCGCGAGTACAGGTCGATGACGACCGCGAGATAAAGCCAACCCTCATGCGTTCGAATATAGGTGATGTCAGTCACCCAGACGCTGTCAGGCGCATCGATGTTGAAGTCCTGCTGCAACTGATTAGCCGCGACAATAGCAGGCTTGGTGCCATGCTTGCTTGGACGGCGTTTATAACCGACCTGTGCCCGTAATCCCGCGCCGTGCATAAGCTTGGCTACTGTGTTGGGAGCGCAGCGTTCGCCAAGGCTCAGCAGATCATGATGGACCTTACGGTAGCCATAGACGCAGCCGCTCTCTAGCCATGATTGCTTAATAAGACCCGTCAAACGCCGTCTACGCTTGGCTTGAGAGGATAAACCGTTCTTGAGCCAAGCATAATAACCACTCGCATGAACTTTGAGAACACGGCACATGGCTCGTACAGAAAACTCTGTGCGATGAGCCTTCATAAAGGCGTACTTCACCCGTGGTCCTTTGCGAAGTACACCGTGGCCTTTTTTAGAATGTCGCGCTCCTCGGTGACACGGCGCAGTTCGGCTTTAAGTCGTTTGATCTCAGCCGCGTCTGCAGAACTGATCGCTTTATCCGGCCGGCCTCCATATCGCTTGACCCAATCGTAAAGCGACTTCGTGCTCACTCCAAGGCGGCCTGCAACCGATGTCACGCTGTGACCCTTGTCTGTAACCTGCGCCACAGCCCCTAATTTAAACTCTTCTGTGTACCTAATACGACCGCCCATAAGACACTCTCCTTGCTTCCAGTTTTACCTTACAAGGTGTCTACAAAGCTAGGGGCACATCATACCGCAAAGCCGTCGCTTAATATCAATCAAAGAGGTGAGCAAAGTCTCTCTTAGTCCAGGCTTAAATCTGAGACAATTTATATGACGACGGACAATTTCGCGTTACCTACTCTATATCAGTGTATTTAATCGCTCAATTTGGCCTAGTGGG
>CALAIO010000195.1 GCA_937923355.1 uncultured Rhizobiaceae group bacterium
TTCGTCGAGAGCGAGATCGCGCAGGTCGACAACAATGGGGTGCATCATCCAGGGCGCAAAGACCGTCGCCCCAAGAAGTTGATGTGGAGCGGTGAGCGCGCTGCTCGGTCGATCGTCAACGCCTTGATTGCGCGGCGTCGCGATCACGTCTTCACCGGACACGGGAAGGTCGGCGCGTTCATTGGGCAGCACATGCCGGGCGTGGCGCACTTCGTTTTGACGCGAAGCGGTGCTCGTCGTCGCGCGAAGAAAACGATCAAGTCTGGCTCTTAGATCCTCTTGAACCGCTTTTTTGGAAGCGATCTACCGCGCTGATACGTTCGCGACGGGAAGGCGAAATGCGAATGTTGAACATGTACTCTGGGGCGACGCGATGGGCGTTTTGTGCGTTGGTGGCCGCGAGCCTCCTTCCCGCAGGCTTGCTTCCCACGACGGCCTTCGCTCAGGAAGAAGTTCCTCCAGACGCGGAAGTCGTTCCCGACGACGGCTTTCGGTCGCGCGAAGACACCTACGAAACCGGCCGAGGAATCGGCATGGGCGGAGGTGGACGAGCGAACGCTCAAGGAACCTCTGCGGTCGCCTACAACCCAGCGAACATCTCGCTCGGCCGCGTCTATCACATGGAAGCCAACCTCGGTTACGCCGCAGGTCAGAGCGCATGGTCGACCGGTGCCTCCGTCGCCGACTCCGTCTCCAACCAGATCATCATGGTGAGCGTATTGCGTGTTGCACAACCATTTATCATCTGGCCAGCATCGATTTTAGCTCTGATTGGTATTTATCTATTAAGCGGCGGGGATCTGGCTAGCCTTAACAGCGGAGACATACTGATCATCATCTGTGCTTTGTTCTGGGCTGCCCACGTTATTTTAACAGGCCGCGTTGGGCAAAAAACTGATCTACCAGTCACCATGGCTACACTACAGTTTTTCGTAACTTCATTCCTGGCTTTATTAGGCTTTGGCATAGCCAGTATTCTTGGGCTTGGAGAAAGCCTGCCAAGTGCTAATCAACTTATTGGTGCACTACCAGAAATCCTTTTTGCAGGCCTTATTGCTGGCGGGCTTGGCTTTACATTGCAGGCAGTTGGGCAGCGCTATACATCTGAAAGTGCAGCCGCAGTCCTAATTTCAACCGAAAGCCTCTTTGCTGCATTGTTCGGAGCGATGTTCTTGGGCGAGCGCCTCCAACACTTAGGCTACATTGGGTGCGGACTTATTTTTGTAGCGATCTTGATGGTAGAACTCATGCCGAGAAAAGCAGAAGCCAAACCGGCAGAATAAAAAACACCCGCCAAAATAGGACGGGTGCTTAAACTCTTAAGATATCATAGCATTTTACTTACGCCATCTGCTGCTATAACCGTGCCCACGATAGCCATGACCATATCTGTGACCGTAACGCTTGCCATAACGGTATCCATACCTGTGACCATAACGATGCCCTGACCTGTACCCAGAACGATAGTGGCCGTGTCCATACGATTTACGATAGTGGCGTCTGTATTTCTTGCGTTTGTGATGATTATAAATAATAGCACCACCAATAATAGCACCCGCGATGATGGCTGCACGCTTATGGTTTTTGTGGCCTGCTTCTGCCGTTGAAATATTGGACGTAGTGGCTATCGGTAGCGCTACCGCCAACGCCATCAATGGTGTTAAAAATATCTTCAAAAAAGTCATTCTTAATTTCCTTTCGCTATGCCGCCCAGCCTAAAGGTAGTTACACATTAACATTTCATTAAGAATTTATCGAATCAAAACTGAATACAGTCTGAATGTGGGAAAACACACGAAGACGCCATCCCTATCTTAGCTTTATTTGGTAAAATATTTTCCCGATTTGAAAACGCTTTCAAGATTTGCCCATCGTTCTTTTGCAAGGTCACCCAGAATATTTTGCATCTGAAAAATGATCACTTCATTGAGTAATAAAAGACTAACTACAGAACTGCGGTTGTTGGGCATTAGGATTCGGCCACATATAGTATGAGTTGCAATTTCATTAATCGGTGATCTTAGCTGATCTGTTATCAGAATAATTTCTGCACCTATCTCCTTGGCTATATTGGCCATATCAAGAAGCTCTGTTTCGTATCTTCTGATGTCATATACAAAAAGAATGTCACCCTTCTTCATGTCCATTATACTGTGATGCCAACTGTTTTTTACATTACCTATCAGCTGTGTATTTGGCCTTAAAACTTGAAGGTATTTGTGTAGATGGTCAGCAATAGAACTCGTTACACGCCCGCCAGCAATAAAGATATTTCTATCCAATTCACTCATTAATTCACAAATAGCATCAAACGTATCAACATCAATATCTGCCAGCGTTTTACGAACGTTGATCATAACTGCATCAGTGATACCGTTCAGAACATGCGCATCTGCAACATTAGATGCCCAAGGCTCACCACCAAGAATCTCTTTTGACATTTTGTTGTCAAGCTCGCTTCTTAAAGCACTTTGAAACTCGGCATACCCTTTAAAACCTAGCTTATCGACCAGCCTCGTAATTGTCGGTGTGGAAACATCTGATTTTTTTGCCAATGTGATTATACCACACAAGCCAGAAAGGGGATGATTTTCTAACAATACGGACGCAACTTTCTGTTCCGAATTTGTTAATTTGGCGCTGAGTTCTTTAAGCCGTTTTGGGATGCTAGTCATTTGTAAAAATTACCTGCAAGTGCGGACAAGATCAGTTATTAAAAAGTAAAAATAATTACATAGATTTTATATTGTATATTATTTTTCAATCTGATATTGATATCTCAAACTTATTACTGGGGGGCTTTTTGCCTATTATGGGGCGTAATTACTTCTGGGTTCTTGAAGTATATACAGCAAGGCAAAAAAATTATCCAGTATGTGACGGGAACTTGATAATTCAAGTTCCCGTTTTTGTTTTAAACTGGTTCATTCCAATCGAGCGGATCAGGCCTCATCTCCAAGTGTAATGGCCCGCGAGGATCCCAAGGATGCGCCTCGGCAACTGCTTCATCAAGCTCCACACCAAGACCTGGCTCTTTAGAAGGGATGACATAGCCGTCCTCCCACTCGATGGGTTTCTTTAATAACTCACCATGAAATCCATCCCATTTTTTGATTGATTCAAGTACGAGAAAATTTGGACTACAGGCTGAAAGCTGTGCATTGGCTGCTCCTACAATCGGCCCACAATAACAATGTGGAGCAATATGGGCATGATAGGTTTCTGCCATTGATGCAATCTTCTTGCCATCGAGCAGACCGCCCGAGCGACCAAGATCAAGCTGCAAAATGGAAGCGGCACCTGCCTTTAAGACCTGCGCAAATTCATACCGCGTACAAAGACGCTCACCTGTTGCGACCGGAATGGTCGTCTTATCCGCAACAATGCCCATGGCATCTGGCGCGTCAGGCGGAACAGGTTCTTCAAACCACAATGGATCGTAAGGCTCTATCGCTTTTGCAAGACGCACCGCGCCTGATGGGGAAAACTGACCATGTGTACCGAACAAGATATCCGCACGCGTACCAATTGCTTCACGAACAGCAGCGCACATGCGAGCCGATAAATCGATGTCAACCAGCCTTGGCATGTGCCCATCATAAGCCGTGTAAGCCCCTGCAGGATCAAACTTGACGGCAGTAAATCCTTCTTCCACAGCCTTAAGCGCAACGTTTGCTGCCATATCAGGATCGTTATAAACGGTTTTGGCACCCTCTTCACGATCTGCCGGATAAACACTCTCATCATCTTCCGGATAAAGATAAGTATAAGAGCGCAAACGCTCATGCACCAAACCACCCATCAATTCATAAACAGGTTTATCCGCTTCCTTGCCGATGATATCCCAACAGGCCATTTCAAGCGCGGAGACACAACCCATCATGGTGGGGTCTGGTCTTTGGGTAAATCCAGATGAATAAGTACGTCGCCAAAATCGTTCGATGTGATGTGGGTCTTGGTTCTCAAGATATCGACCAAAACAATCTTGGATACACTGCACCATCACATCAGGACTAAAGGTTGCCGCATAACATTCGCCATACCCAACAACACCAGAGTCTGTTGTGAGTTTAACAAATATAAAATAACGCCCGCCCGTATGCGGCGGAGGATTTCCTACGACAAATGTCTTGAGTTCTTTAACTTGCATTTTCTGCCTCACTTATCATTTGTAGCGAAAACCATATTCACTTTAATCAAAAACAATCACATTCTTAATGGCTTTGCCCGAACGCACTTCGTCCATCGCTTCGTTGACCTGTTCGAGCTTGAAACGTCCTGAGATCAACTCATCCAGTTTGTAGTCACCTTTAGCGTAATGCGATAGCAATTCAGGGATATCGACTGCAATCACACTATTACCCATTTTCGTACCAATAAACTTCTGCCCCCATGCAGCCATGGTGCCCGGATCATAATCTCCGCGCGTATCACTGGATGGCATGCCGACAATCACTACAGTACCATTTTTAGTTATGAAATTTTGCGCACTATCAATTGCAGCTTTTACGCCAACAGTCACAAAGACCACATCAGCACCACGGCCATTAGTAATTTTCATCACCTGATCCACCGCGTCAGCGTCTCTTGGATCAATTGAGTGCGTTGCTCCAAAATTCATGGCAAGTTTTCGCTTGTCTGCTTCCAGATCCATCGCAATGACACTGGCCGCGCCCTTAAGACTTGCACCTTGAAGCGAGTTTAAACCGACCCCGCCACATCCGATAACAATCGCATGCTGTCCTTCACGGAGACTGGAAGCATGTATAACAGCGCCATAGCCTGTAATCACACCACACGCCAAAAGCGAAGCTACATCAAAAGGCATATCCTTAGGCGCTTTTTGCAATTGACTCTCATGAACCAAAACCTCTTCAGCAAATGCACCACAATTCATGGCTTGCTCTAGCGTTTCACCAGCACTATTAGAAATCGGGCTTTGAGCAGAAAGTTCAAACTCCCCTTCGCAAAGTACTTCAACCTCATCAGAACAATAATGACAATCACCACAGTGGCGAATGAGTGTCACAATGACATGGTCTCCGACGGCATAATCGCTCACACCAGAACCAACTGCCTGCACAATACCAGCCCCCTCATGACCGTAGACAGCAGGCAACTGCCCTCCCCAGATGCCATCTGCAAATGAAACATCCGAATGACATATGGAACATGCTTTCAATTTAACATGCACATCATTTTGACCAACGTTACCAAGCTCAATGTCTTCTATAACCAGAGGTTGCCCAAATTCTCTACAAACAGCTGCTTTCATATCAATCCTCAATTTAGAAACGCGAACGGCATGATTATTGATACGCTTACGAGAACGTCAATCCATTAAATGCGACATAAGTTGTGTAATACAGATTTGTATTTGTATTTATCGCTGTGATTTGATTATTATAAGCATATGGGGAGCGTTAGCAGCTGGGTCTGCCCAAGAGGGAATATCAATTGTGTCGTATGACGCGGATCAAAAGAAATTTATAGAACTTGCTTTGCAAGATATCCTTGGCTCGCCAGGATTTACGAACTCAACACAACTTAGCAACTTTCTGTCCTTTATTGTGACAAAAACCTTGGCTCAGAAAACTGGCGAAATCAAAGGCTACACCATTGGCGTCGATGCACTGGGGCGACCAGATGATTTTGACCCACAAGTTGATCCATCGGTGCGTGTAATGGCTGGCAGATTACGCCAATCTCTTGAAAATTATAATCGCAACACTGGCGGCTTCAGCA
Organism: uncultured Rhizobiaceae group bacterium; assembly: GCA_937923355.1. Next base: position 5,746 of record CALAIO010000195.1, read on the forward strand.
AAGACGGCACAACTGTCCAAATGGAATTGGTCAAAGGCAGTTATGTTCCAAAGATAACCTTTATAAATAAAGCAGAAGAAAATAGGCTTTCGCACGAAGATAAACTCGCTGCTCTTGAAGATACAGATATTGATATCGGGTTGGATAGCATTAAACCAACCGCAAAAATGTCTTCTTCCAAGAGCAAAAGCAAAGCCTTTATTCTTGCATCTGTTGGTGCGTTGGCATTGTTCGCAGCTGGGTTTGCGAGCTTTAGCTATTACAAAGAATACACGAAAATAGAACCCACACTATTACCTGAGAAGAAACTTATCTCTATTGAAAATTCAGAGCTGCCAAGCCTGACATTATTCGTAAAAGCAGAACCAGAAAATCTACCAGACTGGATATCGAGCGAGAAAATAGCCTCTACTGCAGTCGTATCGTTTTCACGTTTCAATGAGTACCGAATTTTTGATTTCAACAATGAAAAAGATTTATTATTTATGGATTCAGTTTCATCTGATTATTATCTTTCAATGTATTTCTCGACTGCATCAGACAAAGAAACTCTCGAAGGTTTCTTTACACTAACACGCCCGCCAGAAAGTGAAGTCATCTGGTCAGATAAACTGACTTTTCCAAAATCTGAAGGCGAACAGATAAAAGAGAACCTTTATAAAATAAACTCGACTACATCTGCAATCATGTCACCCTATGGCATCATTCATGGCGACATAACCTCAAACAAAAATCCACCGCCAAGACTGGACTGCATCAGAGCAATTTATTCTTATTTCGCTCAGGAAGATTTACAATCCTATGCGAACGGCTTGGATTGTGCGCGCCGCGCAACATCCAGCAAAAAAGCCTCTTCTTCCATGTACGCGATGTTGACATTTTTATATGTGGAAGCGTTCCGCAAACAAATTATCGAAGTAAGCCCCACACCTCTAAAAGTCGCAAGCGAATACGCAAGAAAAGCCATAACGCTTGACCCTGGAAATGCACGTGCATTTCAAGCGCTTTTTGCAGTTGAAAAAACCATGGGCAACAAAGTAGAAGCCATCGCCGCAGCAACAAAGGCTCTATCCTTAAATCCTTATGACAGGGATATTCTGGGAGATTATGCTGCATATCTGGTTTCAATTAATGAACAAGAAACTGCTGAACCTATATTGCAAGAAGCGGTCAAGCTAACGCCAGTGCTACCAGCCTGGCTTGCTTTTTATAATTACTTACATACAGACATTACAGGTGATTTTGCCAAAGCAGATAAGCTTGCAGATAAATTCAAAGCAGAAGATTCTCCGTTGATAGCTGCAGCTATTATT
>CALAIO010000196.1 GCA_937923355.1 uncultured Rhizobiaceae group bacterium
AATACCTTTGCCACCTCGACCTGAGACACGATATTCATGACTGGATGAACGTTTGCCAAAACCGCGTTCAGAAAGCGTAAGGATAAGCTGTTCGCTTGCCTGCATTTCAGCAAACCGCTCGTCAGTCAGAACCTGATCAGAACCTTCTTCATCCGACTCATCGGCAATAACTTCTACTTCTTCACCAGCCTCAGCAGCGAGTAATGCACGACGCTGTTTAAGGAATGCCGTGCGCTCCCACGCTTCTGCTTTGGTAGGATTAAGAATGGTCATCGAGATAACTTTGTCATCCACACCCAGATTAATGCCACGAACACCAACAGAGTTACGCCCTGCAAAGACACGGATGTCAGTTACTTTAAAACGAATTGCCTGACCTTTAGCAGAAGTAAGAAGAACAGTTGCATCTTCTGTACACGTATCAACACCAACGATACCATCTTCACCCTCAAGCTTCATGGCTATCTTACCATTGCGGTTTACAAGCTTGAAGTCGGATAATTTATTGCGCCGAACCGTACCCTGCGTCGTTGCAAACATGATGTTGAGATTATCCCAGCTATCCTCATCTTCAGGTAGCGGCATAATCGTAGTAATTGTCTCACCTTGTTCAAGCGGCAGGATATTAATCAGAGCCTTGCCACGCGCATTAGGTGCAGCAAGCGGTAATTTCCAAACTTTCAACTTGTAAGCAATACCACGCGTAGAGAAGAACAGCATCGGCGTATGTGTATTTTCAACAAAGATACGCGTCACAAAATCTTCATCGCGCGTCGACATGCCAGAGCGGCCTTTACCACCACGGCGTTGCGCACGATACGTATCAAGCGGCACACGCTTGATGTAACCATTATGGCTTACGGTGACGACCATATCTTCACGCGCAATAAGATCTTCATCTTCCATATCGAAACCACCATCGGTGATTTCTGTACGACGCGGCGTCGCGAATTCATCGCGGACTTCAATCAATTCATCCGTAATAATTTTCATAACACGAACATGACTTGCAAGAATATCAAGATAATCCTTGATTTCTTCGCCAATCGTATTGAGTTCATCCCCAATTTCATCGCGACCAAGCGCTGTTAGCCTTTGTAGACGCAAATCAAGAATAGCACGCGCCTGCTCTTCAGAAAGATTGTATGTGCCGTCATCATTGAGTTTATGGCGAGGATCATCAATTAACAGAACCAAAGGAGCTACGTCTTTAGCAGGCCAATTGCGCTCCATTAATCCAGCACGTGCAGTTGCAGGGTCCGGTGCTTTACGAATGAGCGCAATCACCTCGTCAATGTTAGCAACTGCAATTGCAAGACCAACCAAGACGTGCGCACGAATACGCGCTTTATTGAGCAAGAACTTGGTTCGGCGTGTAACAACCTCTTCGCGGAATGCAATAAACGCACGCAGCATATCCATCAGGTTCATCTGCTCAGGCTTACCACCATTAAGAGCAACGAAGTTACAACCAAAGGATGTTTGAAGCGGCGTATAGCGATAAAGCTGATTAAGAACCACATCGGCAACCGCATCACGCTTAAGCTCAATCACAACACGGTAGCCATCACGGTCAGACTCATCGCGAATATCAGAAATGCCCTCAACGCGTTTATCACGCACGAGTTCAGCCATTTTCTCAATCATGGAGGCTTTATTGACCTGATAAGGGACTTCCGTCACAACCAAAGCCTGACGGTCACCACGAATGGTCTCTTCTTCAACCTTTGAACGCATCAAAACAGAGCCACGTCCTGTTTCATAAGCAGAACGAATACCGCTACGTCCAAGGATCATCGCGCCCGTTGGAAAATCAGGCCCTGGAATAATCTGCATAATCTCTTCAAGAGGGATTGCAGGATTTTCGATCATGGCCAAACAGCCATCAATCAATTCGCCCAGGTTATGTGGCGGAATATTCGTCGCCATACCAACGGCAATACCGCCTGCACCATTGGCAAGCAGATTTGGAAACTTTGCCGGAATAACAACCGGCTCACGCTCAGAATTATCGTAGTTGTCCTGAAAATCGACAGTATCTTTGTCGATGTCGGACAGCAGTTCATGTGCAGCCTTCGCCATACGGGATTCCGTATAACGCATGGCAGCTGCCTTATCGCCATCAATCGAACCAAAGTTACCCTGACCATCAATCAGTGGCAAACGAAGTGAGAAATCCTGCGCCATGCGAACCATGGCATCATAAATCGCAGTATCACCATGTGGGTGATATTTACCGATAACATCACCAACAATACGGGCAGACTTGCGATACGGCTTATTCCAGTCGTAGCCGTTTTCGTGCATTGAATATAAAATTCGGCGGTGCACGGGTTTAAGGCCATCACGAACATCAGGAAGCGCCCTACTAACGATTACGCTCATAGCATAATCAAGATAAGATCTGCTCATCTCCTCAATAATGGAGATTGGCTTGATATCGGAAGGATCGTCGCCTGAACCTGGAGTATTTGCTTCGTCTGACAAGAATATTCACCTAGTAATAAATTGTTGATTCTATCTTATCCGATTCCCTTTCATCGACCAAATCTGAAGAGATAAATAAGAAATAATTTACTCAATAATTACAATGCGTTAATCGCTTATATAAAAGCCTGATCAAATAAATTGGGTAGCCATCGGCGCAATAGCCTGATATCGAAGTTTTATGTTTGAATTTGATAATATCTTGAACGCGTTTTTCACGCTTTTCGTGACGATCGACCCTGTTGGCTTGGCACCTATTTTCATTGGCGTCACGGTCGGCATGAGTACACAACAACGCAAGTCTGTGGCTCTACGCGCTTGTATTATCGCACTTGGGCTGATGGTGCTCTTTCTACTTGCAGGGCAAATCATTCTGGACACGCTTGGGATCACTATACATGCCTTTAGAGTGGCCGGTGGTTTATTGCTATTCTACACGGCCTTTGAGATGGTTTTTGGTGCTAGACAAGAGCGCAAGGAAAAGACCACTGAAACTGCCATCTCACAAGATCAGATCGAAAACCTGGCAGTTTTCCCGCTCGCCCTACCTCTGATTGCTGGCCCAGGCGCAATATCAGCGACCATTCTACTCTCAACACAATTTGAAAGCAGTTGGGAGTGGCGTGGTGTCTTATTTCTGGTAATCGCATTTGTAATTTTATTAGTCTTCCTTGCCTTCATCGCATCAGAGCTTTTGAGTAAGTATCTGGGCAATACAGGAAGAATGATTATGACTAGGCTTTTGGGCGTGCTACTGGCCGCTTTATCAGTGCAATTCGTAATCGATGGTGTAAAAGCGCTCGTAACCTAACATACTATTTCTTTAAAGCATTGAATATCTTCTTCAGCGCCTTCAAGCGCAAATAGCACACCACTTTCATTGAATTGGCGATCCATAACGCTAAGGTTTGCCAGTTTTATTTGTCGCTCCACCTCAGAAGACATTTCAAAACTTGTTTGGTGCGTGAAATTCGCAATACGCTTCCAGTCGATTAATTCAGCATTTTGAATCGCCAGATTGGAAGCGCCTGCATAAGCACGTGCCAATCCACCTGTGCCGAGTTTTGTGCCGCCAAAATAACGCGTAACAATCATTCCCACATTTATCAGGTTTGCACCGATCAAAGTTTTAAGTACAGGCATACCAGAAGTACCTGCGGGTTCACCATCATCTTTGGCATTCTCATTGATTTGATTGGCATCGGAAATAACACGAAAAGCCGTCACATGGTGAGACGCCTTGGGGTGAAGTTTACGAAGCTCTTCAAGCTTATTGTCAAATGTATTATGTGGAACAATATTGGCTATAAACCGAGAGCCTTTTTCTTCAAGCTCGGCTTCATAAATCTCTGCAACTGTTTTGAATGCCAAGCTAAATACAAGCCTTAAAAGTTTCTAGCGCCCTGGAACCTGTACAACAATTTCCTTGCCGCCAAGCCCATGAACTGAGTCATTTGCGCGGACAATCACTGTTTTAACACCTTCTGGAATTTTGATACTGCCTGATCGTGTAAAGGGCTGTTCATTCACATGAGGATGCGCGAGAATTCTTGTACCGTAAACCGTACCGTCTTCACCAACTACTTCCCAGCGGTTAGCAAAATGATCCCAGCCTTCGTCTGCATGTTTGACGGTTACAGAGAAATTATAAGAACCACTTGCCCCACTAACTTTAACATCAACAACATCTGCCTCACCAGCAAAAGATATTTTAGTCAAAACCAAACTGGCCATGACTATACCAAGCAAATATCGCATTCGTGTCTCCTTATAGATAACTTTTATTTATTCGCTGTAGACGAATATTATATAGTGCAAATTGTAGAGGATTCGAGATAAAGTCTCAAACTCTAGGGTAACTGAAACAATCCTCATCCGTAGGAAGAATTATGACACCTAGTAACTGCTTGCTTCTACGCATCTTTTCTGCTGCTTATCCCATTTTTCTCCTGATGCGCATTGTTCTTTATCTTTGGCAAAGACTGCTGTTGAAGGCGCGGAAAGGGTAAAAGCTGACACCAATGCAAAAGCTATGAATGTTTTTTTAGCGGTATTAATCATAATAAAATCCAGTTCTTAATCTTTGATCGAAGCGTGCAGCAAAGCAGTTATTTTCTCAAATAAACTTCTGTAGAAAAAAAGTGAAAAGAAAATCAAATAATAAAATGAATAATTCTCAAGCCTCTATTTTGTATGAGGCAAGTATATTGGCATAAAGCGCCAACAGTAATAGACCTAACGGGAAACTGGCGCCCACTATGTCACTTCCCAATCGCCCGCCAATACCAGCAAGAAGTATGGCGATGGAAATTGGAAAGATGAAACGTAAGAACAGCATTACGATTGTGCCCAACAGACCGCTTACAACCAGAATTGAAGATAAGAGTACTGCAGAAATTCCAAGCATTGCATATTTTATAACGGTTAAAGGCCATTGAACCAAAAGTGTTTCTCCTCCAGTAAGCGCTTTGAATACAAGAGCATTTTCTGAAAAATCAGCCAAAACGACAAATAGTAATGCAGTTAAGATCATCCTTACTATTGGGCGGTTTCCTCGCGTTTGAAAGGCTGTTGCCAAAAGCGCAAACCCGGCACTAAACGTTATAGGAAAAAGAATATCCAGAAAAAACACAATCTGTGCAGTTTTTAACGGTGCGATCGCTTCAAGCACACCACCCATGGCAGGTACCGCATCAAGCCCGCCTGGCAAAACTGCCATAACAACCGCAAAAAGAATTGCGATGCCCGTAGCAATAGCCAATAAAGCAGATGCAGTTGATA
>CALAIO010000197.1 GCA_937923355.1 uncultured Rhizobiaceae group bacterium
GTCAGCCATGACCGTGATTTTCTCGATCGCGTCTGTACGTCTGTCATAACTTCAGAAGGTAACGGCATCTGGCAAGAGTACGCAGGCGGCTATTCAGACATGCTGACGCAAAGAGGATCGGCACCCAAAGCTGAACCACAAAAGCCAAAATCAAAAGCCAAGCCAAAACAAGAAGCAAAGCCTAAAGAAGCTTCAAACAAACTATCCCCAAAACAACAACACGCTCTCAAAACATTACCCAAAGAAATAGAGCGTCTGGAATTTGAAATCGAAAAACTCCAAAAAGCACTCGCAAAACCTGGCCTCTACGACGAAGACCCAAAAAAGTTTAACGCATGGGCAGGTGAACTGAGCAAGCGTGAGGAACTTTTGAGCGAAAAAGAAAATGAGTGGCTTGAACTGGAAATGCTGGCTGAAGAATTGGGAGAGAATTAAATGAGGAACAAAGTATCAGCAATTTTAGCCATTGGCTTATTAAGTGCTTGCGTAAGTACTCAGTCAGAAGTGCAGAAACCTCAAAAAGCCACCCAAACGCCTCAGCAAACTGAAGTTGCGCCAGAAACAGAGGCTTCTAATATAGCGCAAGCCGAAGGTGCGGTTAATCAGGAACAAGAAGCCAAAGGAAAGCTCGTTGTGTACCGTGATGGCATTATTGGCCTAGCTCTCATGCCTAAAATCAGGATCGATAATAAAGTATACGGCACAATGTCGGCAGCAAGCTATTTTAGCTGCGACCTTCCCACCGGAACTTATGAACTTGAAGCAAAAACTGAAAATACTTCAAAAGCAACAGTAACGATTGAAGCTGGGCAAACCCAATACGTTCGCACGGCAATAACACTCGGAGCACTAATCGGCAGGGTTAAACTGGAAAACATTGATGAAGGTACAGGACAGGAAAAAATTGCAAAACTGAAGCAAAAAACTGCACCTTGTGGTATCGAATAAAAACCGACCTCTTAATCAAAAGAGATCGGTTGGTTGCTGTCTGCCTTGGATGGATAAAGCATTTATCCTGAATTATCTGCCTGAAATCTTGGGAGGATTATTTTGGCAGAAGTACGTCGTTTACGATGTGTACGATGCCATTGTCACCTTGGACATCAGCAGTCGTTACCAGTGCTGCGCCACCGCTTTCATCGAAGATGTAAACATGGCCGCCATCAAGACGGGCAGTTAGCGCGTCACCACTTACAGTTTTAAAATTAAAGTTGCCGTCGTGTGCCTTAATCTTTGCAACCAAGTCACTTGATGTAATGTTACCAGCGACAACATGCGCAGTTAGCACTTTCGTTAGTGTAGCTTTGTTTTCAGACTTCAAGAGCGTATCAACTGTTCCATCAGGCAGATTGCCGAAAGCAGCATTAGTTGGTGCAAACACTGTAAACTTACCTTCGCCTGCAAGCGTGTCGACGAGACCAGCAGCTTTTACAGCAGCAACCAGTGTCGTATGATCAGGTGATCCGACAGCAATGTCTACTACCGTGTTTGCAGCAATAGCTTGCGTTGCAGAAAAGGCTGTTGTTGTCGCTACAGCGAGCATGAAATTTCTTACTTTTGACAGTTTCATTTTAGTTTCCCTTATTCAGATTTAAAATTAAAAACTGTTCGCGATCAGTTATCATCAGTAACGCTACGCTTTGGAATTAGTTTCAAATAAATTCAAAAAAAGAGTTTTATTTTTAATTTTGTTTTGAGGGTATAAAAAAACCGCAGCGGAGAGTGCTCCGCTGCGGCTTGGATGAGGTCAAGAGATATCCGTAGACATCCTCTCCTCCCTGACCATCATCCGGAACTAAAAACTCTAACCAAGTAACGCGTTGATTATGCTTTTTGTTTCCGGAATTCTGTTAATTTTTTTATTTCAAATTTTTCTTTAATCAAATGCGACAATTTCGCAAGCAAAAAATTGACTTAAAAAGACTGTAATTTACCAAGCGCAATTACAGGCCCGGTAGCAACGCCAGTCGGCGAGCCGCCAGCTGGCTCCATCGTAATCGCAAGTGTACCGCCTTCGCCAATCAACTTGATGAACTCATCCGTGATTTTAACTTCATCAGGAGCTTTTTCATCCATCACACCAAGAGAAAGAACTTCACCTTTACGCTCACCTTGCGCAGGAATGAGCCAAATTTCCGGTACTTTTTCATCAGCATCTTCAAGTGCTGTTTTAATGAGAAGCGCTTTTTTAAGCGGGTCATATTGCGCAACAAATGCGGGCGCGTCGCCACTTTGCGTGAGCGAGGCGACCAAGGGGCGAGAAGTTTCGTATTGCTGGCGCAAGTTTTCAACTTCAGCTTGCGCATTGGCTACTTTAAGCTCAGCTTCCTCAATCGAACCTGCAGCCTGCTCCAATTCCGCTTTTGCAATTTCAAGACTTGTAGTCGCGTCTGACAATTCAGCTTCAAGTGCTGATGAACGTTCGCGCGCTTCAGCAAATGCTGCATTGGCATTTTCAATATTGGTTTGGGAAGCTTCCAAGCGCTGTTTTAAATTAGGTACAGTACCACTGGTAAAATCACCACCGCTTACATAAAGCAAACCGCCAAGACAAGCCACAGCAACTGTCGAAGTAAGAGCGGTTAAAAGCTTCCATATACCAGATGCAAATCCCTCACTCTCAGGTCTCACTTCCAGTGGTGAAATTGCTTTCTCTACATTTTGCCAAACTGCATGCGGTGGCTTGACCTCTTCAACATCGTCCAACATTGGAGATAAGTGATTTTGCCAACCATCAACGCTTTTTCTGAACACCGCATCATGCTCCACAAGGCGCTCTGCCTGGATGCGTTGCGCGCCTTGAGTAACGCCGAGCGCATGCTCAGCCGCAAGCCAAGCTTTATCCTTACCAAGAGTATTTTCACTACTCATCTGTTTAAACAATCCCTCAGGCTTACTAAGCCCCTTCTAATCCAAGTTTTGACTGTATTTAACGGAATGTCCAGCTTTTCAGCTGCCTCAACGTAGGTCCAGCCATTCAAATACACATTTTTTAAAGCATCCGAGTGTCGTTCGTCCAACTCAGAAAGACAGACATTCAGTCGTCCAACATCATCTGAAAGAAGCGCATTTGCTTCTGGCGACGGCGCATCATCGGCAATCATCTCTGCCTCTGAAATATCACCAGCTTCCGGTTTTTTACGCCGATAATAGTCAATCGCACTATTTCGAGCGATTGCCGCAAGCCACGAAATCGGGCTTGCCTGACCGGCTGTAAATTTGGAGGCTGAATTCCAGATTTTGATATAGGTTTCCTGCAATGCTTCTTCCGCTTCACTTCTATTATTTAAGATACGAAGACAAACGCCAAAAAGTTTCGCAGAAGTTGCATTATATAAGAGTTCAAAATCTGAACGACTGCCAAGTGCAGAACGTGCAATCCAGTATTCAAGTTCTTCTCGGTTACTCATACGCCAGATTACCCAATTAAAAACGTCAGAAGATTACAAAACCTTTTTTAAGGACAATATTTAGTGCCTTTCAGACAAAAGCAAGTCTCTTGGTCTGAAACCCACTACACTTTAGTTTGGCTTTTCCATAGATCAGCATAAAGACCATTGCGAGCGACAAGTTCTTTATGTGTGCCTTCAGCAACAATCTTTCCCTTGTTCAGAACTATCAAACGATCAAGCTTTGATATTGTCGAAAGCCTGTGCGCAACAACAACAACAGTTTTACCATCCATTAGCTTTGCAAGATTTTCCTGTATGGCTTCTTCAATCCCTGAATCCAATTGGCTGGTTGCTTCATCCAGAACCAAAATAGGCGCATCTCTATAAAGTGCACGGGCAATCGCAATGCGTTGGCGTTGTCCACCAGATAGCTTTACACCACGCTCACCAACCTGCACATCATAACCCTTGTTACCTTTGTTATCCTCAAGGGACATAATAAATTCATGCGCATTGGCAAGCTTGGCTGCTTTGATAACATCTTGGTGTTTTGCATCCATTCTGCCTTGGGCAATGTTTTCAAAAACAGAACGGTGAAAGAGCTGAACATCTTGTTGTACGAAGGAAAAATTTGAACGTAAGCTATCTTGCTTCACTTTGGAGATATTCTGATCATCAATGACAACTGCACCACTTTCTGGATCATAAAATCGCATCAGCAAATGCAGCAATGTAGTCTTGCCAGCACCTGACGGGCCTACAATACCAATTTTCTCACCCGGTTCGATTTTCAGGTTCAAGTTATCAAGAATGCCGTCCACTTTGTCATAGTGGAAACTTACATTTTGAAATTCAATCGTACCGCCTTTAAACTCAAAGCTTGGAGCGTCCGGATTATCTTTAATCTGATGCGGTTTCGCGACCAGATCCATCGTGTTTTGCGTCACCCCAACATTTCTGAAAAAGCCATTGAGATTACCAAGCAATCTGCCAGACAAAAGCTGCAAGCGCAGAACCAACGCCAGCACAAAGGCAACAGACCCCAAGGTGGATTGCTCAGAAAGCCAAAGGTCAATTGCAATATAAGCGACAACAGAAATCACAATGCCGTTCACCACGGCAAGCGAAACACGCATTAAAGTAAGCGTTCTGGTAAACGGATATATTGCTTCTTGATGTTTCTCCATCGCCTCAAGAATAAAATCATCCTGAGAGGCTCCACCATGCAGTTTAATGGTTTGAATATTGGAGTAACTGTCAACCATACGGCCTGAAACGCCAGAGCCAGTCTCAGCAGATTTGCGAGCATGATCCCTCACCTTCGGAATGAAGTATCTGGCAATGATATAAAATGCGATAATCCATATTGCGATGACAAGTCCCAATTGCCAATCAAGCGAAAATAAAAGCCCAGCAGTCGTCACCGCATAAATCACTACGAACCAAATGACTTGCAAGAGCGAGATCATCATGTCGCCAGTTGCCATGCCAGACTGAAAAACCTTTTGGCTTATACGCCCTGCCAGATCATTTTGAAAAAACGATAGTGACTGCCCGATGACGTGCTTATGGCTTTGCCAGCGCATCATCATAAAAAAGCCCGGCACAATCACTTGTTCTTCAATCAAGGCACCAAAGGTAACGATCGTGGCGCGCAAAAGTGCGACAACAAAAAACATCAATAAAAGTGCATGACCAAACTCAGCCAGCAAGCCGTCCCAGCCTGTCGCATGTTTTCCGTCTGCCTCAAATTGTGTGAGAATATCCACCAATTGCCCAACATAGGAAAAGACAACAGCCTCGACTACAGCATTTGCAAAGCCGTAAATTAAAAGCGCTACGAAAGCCCATTTAACCTGGCTAACATAGTGCCAGACATAAGCCAGAAATTTATTGGGAGGCTCATAATCCTGCCGTGGTTTGAAGGGATCAATCCAGCCTTCAAAAAACTCAAAAACAGCATTGATAATCCGCATGTTTATTCAGCCGCTTGAGGTTTCGTTGTACTGTCAACAGATAGAAATCCACCCGACTGACGCGACCAGAGGTCTGCATAAATGCCATGCGCTGCAACCAGTTCGTCGTGTGTACCATTTTCGATAATCTCGCCCTTTTCCATCACAACCAATCTGTCCAACTGTGCAATGGTCGAAAGCCTGTGCGCAATGGCAATAACCGTCTTGCCCTCCATCAGCTTGAACAAGCTCTCCTGAATGGCGGCTTCAACTTCTGAGTCGAGCGCAGAAGTCGCTTCGTCCAAAACCAGAATGGGCGCATCTTTCAAGAATATTCGCGCTATCGCAATACGCTGTCTTTGACCACCAGAAAGTTTAACACCGCGCTCTCCGACTTGTGCATCAAGCCCAACCTGACCTTGGTTATCCACCAGTGTTTGGATGAATTCCCAGGCATTGGCGCGTTTTGCAGCTTCAATAATTTCTTCGTCCGTTGCCTTTGGTTGTGAATAGGCAATATTCTCACGAATGGTACGGTGCAAGAGCGACGTATCTTGTGTTACCATGCCAATGTTTGCGCGAAGACTGTCCTGCTTCACGTCGCTGATATCCACATCGCCAATTTTAACCACGCCCTCTTC
>CALAIO010000198.1 GCA_937923355.1 uncultured Rhizobiaceae group bacterium
AGCGATCAAACTGTAAAGCAGATAAAAAATGTTCAAACAGCACCGGGTAAAAAATCATATTAATGGCAAAAAAGACAGATACGACTACAAGGCTAACTGCCAGGAAGCGCCATATGCCATAAGCAAGCCAAATGAAAATTAAAAACTCTGCATAAAACGGCTTAATCAATGTAAGCAACAAAATCATAACAGCAAAGACTGATGTCGAGATCAGTTTATTATGATACATTAAACTGGCTACTGCAGCGACAAAGTATAATAGGCAAGCAATATTTCCTGTCAAAACAGCAACCCAACCCTGCATACCAAACAAGATAAACAAAGCTGAAATTACGACTGAAATTTCTAACCTTGATCTGCAAAACAGGCAGGCGGTCATAACCCATAGCGCACCATTAAAAGCAAAAACAAAAGAATTTAAAAAAGCGCTATCGTTAATCAGATAAAATACAAAACTTGCAGTAGGCGGATAGATAAACCGTAGAGATTCCGCTTCATAATACGGATTTCCAGTTTGAAAAAAATGCTCACGTGCTCTTAAATAAACTCGAAAATCCCAAAGTTTTGCAAACTCAAAATGATAATCGATCAGCGACAAAATCAGAGATGAAACAATCCCAACTACAATTATATTTTGTAGAAGAGATTTATAATCAGTTTTTATAAGCGTCTCTTCACTCACCGTTTTTCCCTGAAAGACCAAATTTTATTCAACCCATATGTGACAACAATCAGAAGGATTGTTGTCATTATCTGAGCCAATAAATACTGGATTAAAAGGGTTTCGGTGAGAAACTTCATTAATAACCAATTTAAAACAAGAGCCAGAATGGCAACGCCAACAAATTTAGGAACAACGGAGGCGTGCGCCAAACTGGATTTAAATGTCAATTTATAATTAAGTACGTAATTTACTGTTGCGCCCAATAGAGCCCCAATGGTTGAAGCAATCAAAACATCAGTGTTAAAAACCTCAACCAAAAATATAAGCAGCAAATAATGACATGCAGTGGCAATAACGCCCACTCTTAAAAAAGAGATAAATTCATATAGGACATTTTTTTGAAGCATAAGAACCATGGCTGAAAATTACAAACTCAAGTGTAATATACTGCTTGATACAATCAAGATAGTACGTTTTCAGATGGAGAGACGCTAGAAGTGTTTGTGCTCAAATCATCTGAAAAACCAACTTTCTCCTGAACCAAATAAAGTGGTCTTTGCTTGACTTCAGTAAGTACGCGCCCAAGATACTCGCCCATAATACCAAGCCCGAAAAGTTGAATGCCAGAGAAGAAACAAACCGCAACCATCAGTGACGCATAGCCTGGGACATCCACACCAAAAACAACGGTTTTTAAAATAATCCAGGCACCATATCCAAATGATGGAATGGCAAGTATCAACCCAATATAACTCCAAATCCGAAGGGGTATTGTGCCAAACGAAGTTATCGCGCTGATGGCAAAGGAAAACAGTTTTAAAAAACTCCAGCCGGATACACCATTTTCTCTTTGATTCACTTCAAAAGGCACTGCCTTTCTTGAAAAACCTACCCAAGCATATAACCCTTTTGTAAAACGTTCGCGCTCTGGCAAAGACAACATAGCATCGACCACTTTTCTGTCCATCAGCAGAAAATCACCCAAGCCTTCCATGAGCTTCACATCAGACAGCGTTGCAAAAACTTTGTAAAAACCTTTTTTCAAAACCCTTGTAATAAACGGCTCATCTGCTCGAGATTGCCTTTCCCCATAAACAATATCAAAGCCATCACGCCAATGATTGATAAACTCCCGAATGATGTGAGGCGGGTGCTGCATATCAGCATCAAGCTGAATAACCGCTTCACCACTTGCATGAGAAATACCGGCATTCAGTGCTGCTTCCTTGCCAAAATTTCTACTCAATCGAACAAGCTTTACTTCTGGGTGAGACTGTCTAAAGGCAATGACTTCTTCGCAAGTTTTATCACGACTACCATCATCGATAACAAGAATTTCAAAAGCCATTTGAAATTCAATCATAATGCTCATCACCGAGCTTAAAAGCTGATGAACATTTTTTTCTTCATTATAGGCGGGTATAACGACAGAAATAACAGGCTTGACCTGATCAAATCCATTATCAAAAGAAGTGATGGAATGTTTATTCATTGGATACACCCTGTTAATCTATATAATGAGTAGCAGTAGCTATGCGGCTGTACAAAACATCAGACTTCAAGACTTTGTGAAGCCTCTTACTCAATACCAACAAAGCGAGCAATTGAATTGAAGAGAATAAAACTTTGCGCTGATGATTACGGCATGAATAAGCCTGTTAACGAGGCAATTTTATCATTGGTTAAAACAGGCCGTCTAAATGCCGTCAGTTGCATGTCTACCATGACCATGCTTGCACCTTACGCAGATGAATTGCTCGAAGCAGTTTTCACCACCCCTCACAGAGTGGACATTGGTCTTCACTTAACTTTCACGGAATATGAACCTCTCACCGAACTTCCCTCTTTAGTAGAAAACGACAAGTTTTCGGAAATAGGCAAACTCATCATCAAATCGCATTTGCGCCAGATTAAGATCGAAGAAATCAAACGCGAAATCACTGCACAATTTAAAAAATTTGAGGAAATATTCGGACGCAAGCCAGACTTCGTTGACGGACATCAACATGCCCATATTCTGTCCATCATACGAGATGCCTTGTTTGAGGTAGCAAAAGAACATTTACCCCAAAACGGCTGGATGCGTCTTTGCCACCAGCCCATTTCATCAATCCTGAAAACAGGCATAAGCCTGCCAAGAAGCCTCATCATCAGCACCCTATCGCGTCCGATGAAAAACTTGCTTCAAAAACACAACATCAAAAGCAATGATCTCTTTTTAGGTATTAATGATTTCAATCCTCAAGACTATTACCGCGCGCAAATGCAAGCCTGGCTTAAGCTTGCATACGACTTCAACGGCGAGACCCTAATCATGTGCCACCCCGGCATGAAGCCTGAATCTAACAGCATGATCCACGACCCTATAGCAAGCCGCCGCCCCGATGAATTGAACTACTTAACCTCAGATGAATTTATGGAAGATTTGGCAGACAACAACATCACCTTGAACGAAGGTTAGTAATCAATCGCTTCCGTCAACGCATCGCGCCCGTGCCAATCCCAATAGGTCTGGGTTATTTTCTCAGCTAATGGCCCGGGTGTATCATTACCCAGAATGCGTTTATTCACGCGTGTCACGGGCACTGGTCCACCAGCAGTTGTGGCAGTGAAGACTTCTTCTGCAGATAAAAACTCATCTGCCGTAATGTCTTTTACTTCATGAGGAAGCCCAAGTTCTGCGCAAATCTCCAACACTGTCTTGCGAGTAATGCCCTCTAACATGCCAGACTTCGGCGTAATGACTTTTCCATCTACAATGGCAAAAATATTAAAGCCCGGCCCTTCGGTTACATGCCCCTGATCATCAAGCAAGACGGCCGTATCATAGCCTGCATCAAGCGCTTCGAAGAGGCCTTTGGTCATATCGCCCCAATGATAATTTTTCACCGTTGGGTCAACCGAGTTCGTACCAATACGTGTTGCATCACCTGCAAGCAATACATGTGCACCGCGCTTCGCGATCTCTGGCTTGATCACCCAGACAAATGGCACGACCCAAGCATAAAAATGATTATCACAAAGCCGCGGGTCACGCGTGCCAGGAATAGACGGCGTACCACGACTGGCCACCATGGACACATAGGCAGACTGCAAACCGGAAGCACTAACCATTTCATGCAGAATACGCTTAATCTCATCACGGGATTGCGGAACATCCAAACGCAGTTTCGCAATCGAAACCATAAAGCGATCCAGATAATCATCAATGCGGAAAAACTTGCCTTCCCACACATGCACAACATCATAAGTAATATCAGAGCGCGTCAGTCCCCAATCAGTCACAGAAATCTTGGCATCTGAGATGGGGATAATCTCCCCATCCATCCAAGCTGCACCGTTTGAGAGGTC
>CALAIO010000199.1 GCA_937923355.1 uncultured Rhizobiaceae group bacterium
CCATTGCAGGCCAGAATGATTTTTTCTGCTGAAATCTCTGCGTCAGCAGTTTTAACCTTGCCGCTTTCAACTGAGGTGACACGGCTTAGCTCAAAAATTTCAGCGCCTGCTTTTATCGCTGCTTTTGCCAAACCTCTTGCGTAATTTAACGGGTGCAAGTGTCCGCATTTTGTATCCAGCGTACCGCCGAAATAATTAGGCGAACCGACTTTCTCTCGCATATCTTCTGGCGAGAGATAAGATATCGAATGATAGTCATATTTCTCATGCATCATCTCTACGAATTCAGGTGTTCCCTTATCGTAGCGCTTACGATGATGTGCGCCGATGTTACCGTTTTTATAGGCGCAATCGATTTTGTGTTTTTTGATCAGGTCACGAACCAGATCGTTTGCTTCTACGCCAATATCAAAGGCTGCTTTCGCGCGCTCAAAGCCGACCAATTCTTCCAGCTCATCTTGTTCAAGACGCTGACCGGAACCAACCTGTCCGCCATTACGGCCTGATGCGCCCCACCCAACGCGTTGGGCATCCAGCACGCAGACCTTGTAACCCAGTTCTGACAGGTGAAGTGCGGAAGAAAGTCCAGAGAACCCTGCGCCGATAATCGCAACATCAAATTTTAATGCGCCTTTTGCGGATGGAAATTGCTCTAGGTTATTTGCTGAGGCCGCATACCAAGATGGTGCATGTTTGCCTTTCTCATCGTTGGCATCAAGCAGGGATAATGCCATTAAACGTTCAAGAGCAAATGCTCACGCTCCCAGGGCGAAATCACTTTCATGAACTCGTCGTGTTCAACCTGTTTTACACCAATGAATATATCAACAAACTCTTTTCCAAGAACGCGCTTCAAATCATAACTGGCATTCAGCGCATCAATTGCGCCAAGCAGGCCGAAGGGCAGATCGCGGCTGCGTTCTTCAAACTCTACCGTTGCCTCATCGCGCGGCTTGACCTTTTTGGTCATGCCAAGATAACCGCAAGCAAGGGATGCAGCAATTGCCAAATACGGATTGGCATCTGCTCCAATCACGCGATTTTCGACGCGTCTTGCAGCAGGTGTTGCGCGTGGTGCGCGAATGCCTGCAGAGCGATTGTCATGCCCCCATTCCAGATTTACTGGCGCAGACATGTTTGGCACAAGGCGGCGATAGGAGTTTACGTATGGTGCTGCAAAGGCGCAGGCCGCATACATGTATTTTTGTTGGCCGCCAATGAAATGATAAAACTCATCAGAAGCCGAACCGTCCTTGTTGGAGAAAATATTCTTTCCGGTTTTACGGTTCAACACGCTTTGATGGACGTGCATGGCACTGCCTGGCTGGTCTTCCATGGGTTTTGCCATAAAGGTCGCATGAATGCCGCATTGAAGGGCAGCTTCACGAATAAGGCGTTTATAAAGGAAAACTTCATCTGCCAGTTTAAGTGGATCACCGTGCATGAGATTGATTTCCAATTGTCCGGCACCTGATTCCTGAATAATTGTATCAATCTCAAGGTTCTGCGCTTCGGCATAATCATAGATATGTTCGATGAAACGATCATGCTCATCCACGGCTGAGAGTGAATAGGCCTGATTGGAAAGGCTGGCACGTCCGGAACGCCCAACAGGCGGTTCCAGCGGATTATCAGGATTTGTATTGGGTTTCGTCAGATAAAACTCGATCTCTGGTGACACCACAGGCTTCCAGCCCTTGCGTTTATAAAGGCCGATGACTTTTTTCAAAACATTGCGCGGCGCGAAAGCTATTTCATTGCCATTTCGATCAAGGGCATCATGGATGATTTGAATGGAAGGATCATTTGCCCATGGAACTGCGCGAGCAGTAGAGATATCCGGCACAAGATAACAATCCGCATCGATATCATAGCCATCCGATTCAATATCGGCGTAGTCTCCGGTTACACTCGACATGAAAAGCGAGATCGGCAGGCGGATTTCGCTTTCCTTGATATATTTCGAAGCAGGCATAACCTTGCCACGAGCAACACCAGCCATGTCAGGAATGACGCATTCCACTTCATCAACGCGATTGGTACGCAGCCAATCGTAGAGTTCTCCGTTTGAGTTCTTTTCCAGTTCTGGCGAGATATCCAGGCTGATCTCTGGTTTTACTTTGCTCATTTTACACCAAGTCTTTTAGACAGTTCTCAAACACCATCCGTGATCGCGGTCAGAGACTTCCATATGAAAGTTTTCCTCTTCCGCAAATTTTGCCCTGCAATAAATTTCCATGAATTCCTCGCCGAAATAATCCTTGAAAAATTCAGACCCCGAAAACGCCTGCAATGCTTCGCGCCAGCGGGTTGGGAGTTCAGTGCCTCGCTCTGGCTCTTGTCCTTCCATGGATTCAGGGCCAGGGTCAATCCCATTCTTAACGCCATGGTGAATGCCAGCCAAGACGGCCGCTGTCAGCAGGTATGGATTTACGTCAGCGCCAGCAATGCGATGTTCGACGCGTTTGTCTTTCTCACCAGAGATTGGAATGCGTAATGAAACCAGTCTGTGATTGCGTCCCCAATTGCCTGAATTGGGCGACCAGCCTTCCTTGCGATAGCGCTTGTAGGAGTTGGCGTAAGGTGCGCAGGTTGCAAGCGAATCCGACATGGTTTCCATCAGACCACCAATTGCATCCAGCAATTTGCTTTCATTTTTACCAAAAATGTTATTGCCATCCTTGTCTTGCACGCTGACATGAATATGACACCCGCTACCACCACTATTGGATAACGGCATAGCCATAAAGCTTGCCAGCTGACCATTAGCTTCTGCAATGTTTTTAATCGCGTGTTTCAACAACATGAAATCGCGTGCATGAGCCGTAATCTCGGATGAATGATCAAGGTTCATTTCAAACTGGCTATCACCATACTCACAAAGAATGGAAGTCAGTGGAATAGATTGCGCGCTTGCAACCTGTTTCACGCCGTTGAGAAATTCCTGCACGTCGCGCAAGGGCTCCAACGCATAAACCTGCGGCCCTTCAAAAGCTGGCCAATCGTTTTGTGGCTTGATCGGTTCAGGCGGAGACTTTGATGGATCGAGTAAATAAAACTCACCTTCAAGCGCAATTGTCGGGAACATGCCATCGTCATTTAGACGCTTGATAACATTTTCCAAAACACTCAATGGATCGCTTGCAAGGTTATTTCCCTGTTTGTCGGTTGCGCGCAGAAAGAGCTGCGCTGTTGGAACCTTTGTCCACGGTACTGGCCTCAAGGAGCCTTCCACCATTTTGTAATTAATGTCCGGATCACCAACCAGCGGCGGAATCAGCAACGCGTCCGGTGTTGCACCTCTGACGTCACCAAACATTAGCGAGATTGGAAGATTAGCACCCTTTTTGCACAAGGCTTCCAACTGGTCGCCCGGAAACTGTTTGCCCCGCAAAATACCATTAGCATCAGCAATCAAAACGTCGATTGATTGCGGCGCAGGATTATTGGCGAGATAATTTTTAACTTCTGAATTCATTTAAATGACTTTGTTTTAACTGATATCTGCCCAAGTATCATCAAGCGATTTTCTGGCCTTTGTAACAAGCTCGTCGATCTCTTCATCTGTAATAATAAGCGGTGGCGAACTTACAAGGCTATCTCTAACCGCTCGCATCACAAGGCCATTGTTAAAACAATGATCTCTGGCAATTGTGCCAACCGCACCATAATTATCAAAGCGTTTTCTGGTTTCTTTATCTGCAACCAATTCTACTGCACCTAAAAGACCACGTGTGCGAACTTCCCCAACAATTGGATGGTCGGCAAGGGTTTGCATTTTTTCAGCAAACAAGGGAGCCGTATGATTGCGGACACGTTCGACCAGGCCTTCACGTTCGATAATCTCGATATTCTTTAATGCTGCTGCACAACAGGCTGGATGACCTGAATAGGTGTAGCCGTGGAAAAACTCGCCTGCGGTTTCAAACATTTCTTGCGCGCGGCTTTCAGAAAACGCTACTGCACCAATTGGCAGATAAGCAGATGAAAGGCCTTTCGCCATGGAAATCATATCAGGTTGTAGATCGTAATGAATAGAACCAAACCATTCGCCCATACGTCCAAAACCACAAATTACTTCATCAGCGCAGAACAAGATATCGCGTTCTTTACAAATGCGCATCACTTCTGGCCAATAGCTGTCTGGAGGAATGATAACGCCACCGGCTCCCTGAATAGGTTCAGCGATAAACGCTGCGACACGACCTTCACCCAAC
>CALAIO010000200.1 GCA_937923355.1 uncultured Rhizobiaceae group bacterium
GTCGGTTCAAAGTCATCATACGCAAAGGCATAGCCATCTACAGCTGAATTATCAAACGCAGGAATATTACGCGGTGCTATTACATCTGCCGCCAGAATTCGTCCATTGGCATTTGCAAGTGATACAGTTCCTACCCCTGAAATTACACGCATGTTTTTACGCAGAATTTCCAATGCTTGATCGTGTCGCAAGCGGTCTTTGTCATGGAGAAAACAATCATCTGCGAGTTTCATTTTGCAACTCCGCAGGTTTTTAAAATGAAGGCTGCAATATCATTGATATCATTTCGATGGAAAGTAGGAAGCGGACAGTCTTCAAGGGTAGTATCGCAAGCAATCGCTTTTATGTTTTTGTCATTGCGCCAAAGAAATTCACGTTCACTTTCGGGGCCAATGATTTCCAGTTTGGCGATATTTTCTTTTTTGTAACCTTCAATTAGCACAAGATCGCAGGGCGAGAGTTTCTCAAGCATGGCTGCAAAGTCTGGCTCATCCGCACCGCGCAATTCGTGTTGTATCGCCCAGCGGTTTGCGGAGACCAAAACGACTTCATTAGCACCAGCCTCGCGGTGTTTGTAGCTGTCCGTATTTGGTGTATCCAGGTCAAAGGCATGATGTGCGTGCTTGATGGTTGAAACTTTAAAGCCTCGTGCAGAAATGTTGGTTACAAGCGCTGCAACAAGCGAAGTTTTCCCAGAGTTTTTCCAACCTGCTATGCCAAAGCATTTGTTTAAATTCATGTTGTTTGTTGCCTAGTCATGTGATGCTCTGCTGTCTTCATATCATCTGGCGTGTTTACATTAAAGAAGGGGTCTAAATCATTTTTCAAAATGTCAAAATCGACCTTGCAGTTTTTGTACCGTTCAACAAAAAGCATGACTTTGCGATTGCCTTCATCTACCAAAAAATGTTCTAGCGCATCCGCTAGTTTTACAGGCCATAAGCCGAAGGTTGGATGTCGTCTGCCGTTGGATGATGCCAGTGCTATTTCTGCATTTTGATCTTGCTGTTGGGAAAGCATTTCAGCCACGTAATTTTGTGGAAAAAAAGGAGTGTCTGCTGCTGCAGTTATGAGATGTGTTGCATCAGAGTTTTTACCAGCCCAGCGCATTCCCGCCAATACGCCAGCAAGAGGGCCAACAAATCCTTCTACTGTATCTGGCTGTATCTCCAATCTTAATTGCGAAAACCTCGATGCGTCACCATTTGCGTTTAAGATTATTTCTGATGTCTGTTGTTTCAGCTGATTGGCGACATGACTCACGAGCGTATCATCACCAAGTTTCAAAAGACTTTTTTCAGGGCCTTCCATTCTGCGCGAAAGTCCGCCTGCCAGAATTACCCCTAGAACATTAGCCACTAGTTTCCAGCCTTTCTGCGATGTTTTTTGTCTTCCTCGCTCACCGTATCAGGATCAATATCAAACTCGATACGGTCTTCACCGGAAAGTGCAATGAAACGTTTGCCTCTGGCTCTGCCAATAAGAGTTAGACCCACTTGTCTTGCAAGTTCAACGCCTGAAGCGGTGAAGCCTGAACGCGATACCAGTATAGGGATGCCCATCATGACAGTTTTGATTACCATCTCGGATGTTAATCGGCCAGTTGTGTAGAATATTTTGTCCGAAGCCTCAGTTTGGTTTTGAAACATCCAGCCAGCAATTTTATCAACTGCATTATGGCGTCCGACATCTTCCATGTAGACAAGAGGACGATCTTCTTCACAAAGTACGCAGCCATGAATGGCGCCAGCCTCAAGATAAAGACTGGGTACTGTGTTTATTTTCTTCGTAAGGACGTAAAGCCAGCTGGTTTTCAGCTTTGCTGTTTTATCCAGCATGACGTTATCGAAGCTCTCCATGATGTCACCAAACACTGTGCCTTGCGCACAGCCTGAAGTGCGCACTTTCTTTTTCATTTTTTCTTCGAAGTTCGTTTCTACTTCGGTTCTTACAACGATAACAGCGAGATCAGCATCGTATTCTATTTCTGTGATTATCTCATCTTTTGCGAGCATGTTTTGATTGACTAGATACCCGATTGCCAAGAGGTCAGGGTGGTCACCAATGGTCATCATTGTAACGACTTCCTGACTGTTTAAATACAGCGTTAAGGCACGTTCGTGCACAACGCGGGTATCGACACTCGCACCTGTATGGTCAATTCCCGAAACACTGGTTGAAAGTGTTTTGTCGTCAGGATTTGGTGCGATGATAAATTCCTGTTTTTCATTCATTGAGAGGTTGCCCACTTTCTGCCAACTGACGCTCTACATAGATAACATATAGTGTTGCAAGGCTGGCGCAAAGGATAGAAATTAACATCATGGTTGCAAGAGGAATAGCGCCGTTTTCTGCAGAAATTGTATAGCCCGCGATAACAGACAAGATTGCGCCACCACCAAGTTGCAGGCTGCCTGCAAGCCCTGAAGCCGAGCCAGCCAGATTGGGACGCACATTAACAACGCCTGCATTTGCACTTGGTAGCGTCATGCCATTGCCCAAGCCAACAAAGAAAATAAAACCAAAGAATGCAAATGGGTGCGTGACCCCAGCTAAAATTATGATGATGGAGGCTGCCAGGCCAAGACCAACAACAATATTGCCGCTTAGCATCATTTGATTGATGCCGATGCGTTTTGTAATCCGCCCGGAAATCATATTGCCCAAGAGATAACCCATGCTGATGAACATGAAATAAAACCCGTATTGTGAAGGGGAGAGTTCATACACTCTATCTGCAAGCAAGGAACCGCCTCCAAGAAAAGCAAAAAAGGCACCCGAAGAAAACATTGCAGTAACTGCATAGCCCCAAAACCGTCTGGAACGTAAAAGCTCAGGGTAAGCTTCAATCTGTTTTTTCAGTGAATTTTGTTTTTCCTTGTTTGTCTCCCCAAGATCAAAATAAGCAAGGGAAAGTGCAAAGATTGCAAATCCAAGGGTTAGATAAAAAGAAGACTGCCAGCCGTATAATTCATCAAGCTGCCCACCGATCAACGGGCCAATCATTGGCGCCAGACTCATGCCCATGGTGATGTAAGCAATTAAAACGGCTGCATCCGTGCCTACAGTTATATCCCTTGCAATAGCTCTTGATAGAACCAGACCTGCAGAAGATGAAGCCTGAATAATGCGACCAGCAAGAAACCATTCTATGGTTTTCGCAAAAATACAAATGAGAGTGCCAATAATCATGATGCAGAAGGCAATCAAGATAACCGGTCTTCTGCCGAATTTGTCCGACAAAGGACCGAAGACGAGTTGCAGCAGTGCAACTGCTGTCAGGTACAATGAGACCGATAATTGAGAAGTGGCTTCAGTGGTTTCAAAATGATCTGTAATGCCAGGTAATGAAGGTAAGAAAACATTCATAGCCAATGGGCCAAGTGCCGCTGCTGTCACTAAGGTGATGATATGTGGTTTTGTACTCTTCGATATCATAGGTTTGCAGCGCTTTTTGCTAGTTTCCGTGCAACGCGACGCTCGCGATAGATGGTATAAATTCCACTGCCAACCACAATCAGTGACCCAATGATGGTAAGCGTATTAGGAATTTCATTAAAGAAAACCAAGCCAATGAGAATTGCGAAGATCAGAACTGAGTATCTAAACGGTGTCACAAAAGCGACTTCGCCCACGCGCATGGAAGAGACAATGCCTATAAAACCTGTAATCAGGAATATTGAAGCAACGCCCAAGACACTCGTTGTGTAAAGAGTTGATGGTACCCATTCTTCGGTCAAGCCCAGCAAACCGCCCCCAAGTGCTACAACGATGACCGTTACCAGGGTTACAAAGATGGTTGGTGTATCCTTATCCAAGCGTCTGGTTGCTACGTCTCTGAGCGTGCAAGCAAAGACTGCCATCAGACAATAAAGGGAAAATACATTAAAGCCATCAAGACCTGGCTGGATGATTAAAATAACGCCGATGAAACCAACCAGGATTGCCGATATTCTGCGCCAACCAATTGCCTCACCCAGAAAATATGCCGCTGCTAGCGTTACTGTGAGCGGTAAGGCTTGCATGATTGCTGCTGCATTGGCGATAGGAATTTGAAAAAGCGCAGTAAAAAAGAAATAGGTAGCGCAGACCTCGCCAAGAACTCTTAATAAAAATGGCGTTTGTAATATTGTTGAGAAGGGTCTTAAAGCGCCCATTTTTATTGCGATAATAAATAAAATTGTAATTGCGAAAAGTCCGCGTGTGAAAAGAATTTGTCCAAGCGGCATTTCAGTGCTGATGAACTTTAATATTGAATCACCAATGGCAAAACTGGCCATGGCTAGCAACATATAGCCACTGCCCAGCATATTATCGCTGACATTGTTGATTTTAAAAATCATTGAAGTGCCTGAAAAAGCTTTTTACTCGTTATTGTCCCAGCGTTTCATAGGCTTGCCGCGATTGCAATCATCATATTGGTTATTCGATGTTTTTGTTTTGTTAACTAAGCGCTGAGTTTATTTGCAGATCGTTTGATTTATTTACCTTTTTTAATTTTCTTCACCGTAAGGTTTGCTCAAGTAGGGAGCGGGATTGCCCGTAAAGGTGGCTGGATGTTATCCAAGCTTAAATTTATCAGTAACGGAATTCATTTCCGCGTTTTGATGCTGGTCATTGGACTGGCTGTAACGCTTGTTGCTGCCCAATTTGTAACCGACACTGTTATTGAAACTCAAAAAGTTCGTGACCAACGTCTTGTTGAGGCGCGTTCGATCACAACTGTGGTTGCGAGGAGCCTTGAAAAGCAATTTGATTACTTTGAACTTTCTGACATTGAAGAAATTTTGAAATCTGTTCGTACCACTGAACACGTTAAGCAAGTGAGTGCAGTTGATCGTGAATTTACATTCTTCCTTGATGGGGACCCTGCAACGCCTACACTTTTGCCAATAGGTGATAATGCTGAGCAGGTTAAAGCCATTGAAACTGGCAAACCAGATTTTTCAATCACCGATGATGCAATTACAGTTGCAGAACCACTGTTACGTGGTGGTAGCGCAATTGGTGCTGTTATGATCCGCTTTGAGAACCCAAAATTCTCAGAGGTTATGTGGCCAATTTTGCAGTCTAATTTTTTCTCTTTGGTGCCAATCTTAAGTCTGGGCATTATTCTTGCTGGTATTTTGGTTAAACAGATCACAGGGCCATTGCTGAGACTTGCAAACACTGCCAAGCAAGTTGCCAGTGGTGATCTTGATCGCTCCATGCCGATTGAAGGCCCTAATGAAATACGCCAATTGGGTTCGGCGTTTTCAGGCATGATTGGCAAATTAAAGGAAAATATCGAGCAAATTTATGAACTTGCTTATGTTGACCGCACGACCCAACTGCCAAACCGTGAATTTTTTAGAAAAGAGCTTACGCGCGCTATCCGCCGTGCGGTTCGTCAAAAGGTTACAGGCGGTCTGTTGTTTGTTGATCTGGATGGTTTTAAACGCGTAAACGATACGCATGGTCATGATGCTGGCGATGCTATTTTAAGCCAGTTTTCTGAACGCCTTGCCAATGTGCTTAGAGCTGAAGATTTAATTGCGTTCAAGGCTATGAACGCAATGGAAACAGAAGAGGGTGATTCTGATAACGCTAATAAAAACAAGCAGATGCTTGCCAGACTTGGTGGTGACGAGTTCACGGTTCTGCTGTCTGAAATTCGCGAACCTACCGATGCTGCTACTGTTTCTCAACGTATTATTGAAGCTGTATCTGAGCCGTTTGACATTAATGGTGCCAAAATAAACATTGGTGCTTCTGTTGGTATTGCTATTTTCCCACGTGATGGATCTGATTATCAGACTATTTTGAAGAGTGCCGACATGGCGATGTATCAGGCTAAAGAAGAGGGGAAGAACACCTATCGCTACTTCTCTTCTGAATTGAATGCAGAAGCTTCTCGTCGCATGGAAATTGAGCAAGATTTGCGTACTGCGCTTGAAGATAATAATCAGCTTGAACTTTATTATCAGCCTAAAATTCATTGTTCTTCTGCGCTGCCAAAGTCCGCTGAAGCCTTGATACGCTGGAAACATCCTGAAAAGGGTATGATTCCTCCGCTTGATTTCATCAATATTGCTGAAGATTGCGGTTTGATCCTACCACTTGGGAAATGGGTTCTTGAACAGGCTTGTCAGCAACTTAAGCTCTTTGAGGATGACGGGATTGATATTTCCATTGCCGTTAACATTTCTACGGCTCAATTCGAGCGTCCTGACTTGTCAGATATTGTTATCTCAGTGTTGGAAGAGACGGGTGCTAACCCGGCTAAACTCGAACTTGAGTTGACTGAGAGTATGGCAATGCAGAACCCTGAAGTAGCATTGAAGCATATCAACGTTTTGAAAAAACTTGGTGTTCGATTTGCAATTGATGATTTTGGTACGGGGTATTCAAATCTATCCCAGCTTTCAAGATTGCCATTTGATGTATTCAAGATTGACCGCTCATTT
>CALAIO010000201.1 GCA_937923355.1 uncultured Rhizobiaceae group bacterium
TGGGCTTTCAACGCTTTTGATTGCGCCAACTGGAGCGGGTAAAACTCTGGCTGGATTTTTGCCGACGTTGGTTGAACTCTCACAACAAAAGAAGCGAAAGCCGGGTGAGAAAAAACGAGGCGTTCATACGCTTTATATTTCCCCCCTAAAGGCACTGGCAGTTGACATAAAGCGTAATCTTGAAACGCCTATCGAGGAGATGGGCTTAAATATCGAGATTGAAACACGTACCGGTGACACTTCTGCATCTCGCAGGCAAAGACAAAAACTATCGCCACCACAAATCATGCTCACTACGCCAGAGCAATTGGCATTGTTGATTTCCAATAAAGACGCGGCACAGTTTTTTGATGGACTTGAAACTGTAATTTTTGATGAATTGCATTCACTGGTCACATCAAAGCGCGGACAACTTTTAGCACTTGGGCTTGCCCGACTTCGTACACTTCGCCCATCGCTTAAAACCATCGGTCTTTCTGCAACCGTTTCTGAACCAGACGACTTGCGCAGGTGGCTGGTTCGACAACCGCCGTTGGGTGAGATTGCCTTGTCAGAACTTATAAAACTGGAAGGTGGCGCCAAACCAGACATTACGATTTTAAAGTCTGATGAGCGCGTTCCGTGGTCTGGGCATTCTGCTCGTTATGCAATGAATGAGGTTTATGAAGCGATACAGAAGCACCAAACGACGCTGCTATTTGTGAATACACGTTCGCAAGCGGAAATGTTGTTTCAGGAACTTTGGAAAATAAACGAAGAAACACTTCCCATTGCACTTCACCATGGGTCACTGGATGTAAGTCAACGGCGGCGTGTAGAAGAAGCAATGCAGCGTAATGAATTGCGTGCGGTTATTGCAACTTCAACGCTCGACTTAGGCATAGATTGGGGGGATGTTGATCTGGTCGTTCATGTCGGAGCACCAAAGGGTGCAAGCCGATTGGCACAACGTATTGGCCGTGCAAACCACCGCATTGATGAACCTTCACGTGCTATTCTCGTTCCCTCCAATCGGTTTGAGGTGATGGAATGTCAGGCCGCACTTAATGCAAATTATCTAGGTGCTCAGGATACACCAGCGCTACGCGAAGGCGCACTTGATGTGCTAGCCCAACATGTTTTGGGAACTGCATGCGCAGGGCCATTTTTTGAAGATCAACTGTATGATGAAGTCACATCAGCAGCACCTTATGCAGAACTTACTCATGAAGATTTTGAGCAAGTTCTCAAATTCGTTGCCACAGGTGGTTATGCGCTTAAAACCTATGAGCAATATGCAAAAATACGAAAAGTGGAAGATGGTTCTTGGCGCCTCACCCACCCTCGTCTTGCGCAACGATACCGCATGAACTGCGGGACAATTATTCAAGCCCCAATGTTGGACGTGAGACTTACGCGCAAGAAAGGCAAGAATGCTAATTTTCAAGGCGGCCCCATGCTTGGCAAGATAGAGGAAGGTTTTATCGAAAGTCTCTCACCTGGAGATACCTTTATGTTTGCAGGACAAACGCTTCGTCTTGAAGGCATTCGCGAAGCGGCCTGTTATGTTTCCAAAGCTCCAGGGAATGATCCTAAAGTTCCTTCATATGCTGGAGGCAGTTTTCCTCTTTCAACTTATTTAGCTGATCTTGTGCGTGAAATGTTGGCTAACCCGAAACTCTGGGACAAGCTGCCAGAACAAGTAAGCGAATGGCTCTCCATTCAAAAGGAGCATTCCATTCTACCCAGCCAAAATGAACTGCTGGTTGAAACTTATCCACGCGGGGATCGGTTTTATCTGGTAGCCTATCCGTTTGAAGGACGCCTTGCCCACCAAACCTTAGGCATGTTGTTAACACGCAGACTGGAACGCATGAAAGCAAAACCCCTTGGCTTTGTTGCCAGTGATTATGCCATTGCCATCTGGGGGCTGAAGGATTTCTCCAAATTGTTTGCTGATGGCAATCCTTCTCTGGAAATGCTTTTTGATGAAGACATGCTGGGCGATGATCTTGAGGCATGGCTGGATGAATCCTTTTTGCTCAAACGCACCTTTAGAGACTGTGCAACTATTGCTGGTCTGATTGAGCGACGCTTTCCGGGGAAGGAAAAGACTGGGCGTCAAATGACGGTTTCATCCGATCTTATTTATGATGTACTACGCAGTCACGAACCTGATCATATTCTTCTCAAGGCAACACGTCAGGAAGCAGCTTACGGATTGCTGGATATTCGTCGCCTTGGTGAAATGTTATCGCGCATCAGTTCGCGAATCGTGCATAAACCCTTGGAGAAAATTTCTCCACTTGCCGTACCCATCATGATGGAAATAGGCAAAGAGGGTGTTGCAGGTGAAGCGCATGAAGCGCTTTTACGAGAAGCCGCAACAGGACTGTTGGAACTTGATTGATGAACGAATCAGCTCATATAGAAAATATTCCTGAGACAGAAATCTGTTTCATGGATAATACATTTGTTCTTGATCCTTCAGGCTGTTTATTCTGGAAAGAAGAAAGTCTTCTGGTTGTGTCCGATTTACATCTTGAAAAAGGTTCATCGTTTGCAGCGAAAAAAAGAGTGTTCATCCCGCCTTATGACACTCAAGCTACATTAGAAAAACTGGCCTTGCGTGTTTTACATTGGCAACCCAGAACGGTTTTATCGCTGGGGGACAGCTTTCATGATGATGATGCTGCAACCAGACTGCCCAACAGTTACAAGCAACATATATCGCAGTTGATGCTAGGACGTGACTGGATTTGGGTAAGCGGCAACCACGACCCCTCACCGCCACGCGACTTGGCCGGCACGTTTTGTGAAGAAATTCATATTGGGAATATCAACTTTTGTCATGAACCAAAGCGAGAGTTCAAAACGGGAGAAATAGCTGGACACCTTCATCCGGCGGCCAAGATTAAACAAAGAGGAAAATCTGTCAGACGTCGTTGTTTTGTCGGGGATGACAAGCGTCTGATCATGCCAGCATTTGGTGCTTTTACAGGCGGGCTTAATGTGCTGGATGAAGCTTATGCAGGATTGTTTTCAGACAAAGCGTTTAAAAGCTGGATGATGAGCGGCGAGCATGTTTTTGAAATAGCGGCCAAAAAGCTTGTTCGTTAAGTATCTCAGGCAATCGCGAATAAAACAATCACGTGAGCAGCAGCTACCAGAAATGTGAGCGTTATTCTGATTTTTCCAAACCAAGGCGCGACCTTGCCCTGATTAATGTAAAAGCTGTCCCACGCCCCATGCACACAAAACAAAACGAGCAAGGCAAGAATTGTATAGGCGTCAGGCAAAAGCAAAACAAACCAAGCAAGGATTGAAGGGATTACCGACAACATCAGGTTACGGTTTTCAAACGGTTCATTTGCTATGGCAAAACCCCAACGGATACCACCCAAGAACGACAAGATAAGTGCTGACCAGACTTTGAATATATCAAACAGGCTTACGAAAAACTCATTGGTTGTGCCCAATGAAAGCAACAGGATTGCAAGAAATGCAAAAGGAATAAATCCTGCCAAAGACAAGGCCCAAGCTAGATTTGCTGTGTTGGACTTTTGCAAATTGGCGCTCCTTTAAAATTAATCCTGCTTTGTTCTTAGCTCTTGCGGAACATCGCGTTAGCAGCCCAACCTGTGAAGATTGCCATTAAAACTGCCATGATACCGTATAACAAACCTTGCTCATGCGCCAAGTCATAAATCCAGCGTTCAAATCCGACTTTTTCAATTTTAAAACTGGATTCATTTGTGTTTAGAATTTCGCCATTACGAAACAAAAATGCCGTTACCTTGTGTTCACCAATAGGAACATTGGCTGGAATGCTTAATCTTGCTCTAAAAAGGCTGGGGCTTAATTGCTTTAGAGTACCAGGAATTTCTGAAAACAAATCTTGCTCAATGCGCAAACGTAAAAGCGCATCTGAAAATTCGCCTGGGTTCATGATAAGTGTTTTTTCACCTTCAACCGGAATATTCTTGCCAAGGTTATTAATACCAAGACTGTTTGGTGCAAGTTCTATTGAATTTGAAATCAGATTTAACGGTCTTGCAGACAGAATAGAATAAAAAGACGGAACAGCTTCATATGTCTCAGATTCATTGTTTATCCAAATGCCGCCGATGCGATCTTTCTTGCGAATGACAACATCTTCCGGCGCGCCTTCCACACGAATAACAACATCATACTCGCCTCTGAAAAGAGCAGCCTGTTCTGTGGTTTCTATTGAACCAAAAATGACAACCTCAGCCCCATCGAAACTAGAGTCTACTGGAACCTGGTCAACCGATATGCCCATTTGAAGTGATTCAGCTTTTGCAGGCAACAAAGAAGCAAACGCAATACTTAAGGATAGAACAACAGTAGAAAAAAGATTTTTCATTAGTGGCCTCCTCCATCCATCGAGCCGATGATATTGAAGAGATCAGTTGGCGTTGCCACGAGATCATAACCAAGACGAATACAAACACCCAAAACGAGAAGTCCCAGCAGTGCACGAAGCTGTTCACCTTTTAGCTTATGGCCTGCGGCTGCGCCAAATTGCGCACCAATCACACCACCAACCATCAATATCAATGCAAGCACAACGTCAACGGTTTGGTTCGTGGCTGATTGAATGATGGTGGTATAGCCCGTTACAAATATAATCTGGAAAAGTGATGTACCAATAACAACATTGGTTGGCACACGCAGAAGATAAATCATCGCTGGCACCATGATAAAGCCGCCACCAACACCCATAATCGCTGCGAGGATACCGACAAGCATGCCCAATATCAGAACCGGAATAACGCTTAAATAAAGTTTGGATTTTCTAAAACGCACTTTAAATGGCAGCTTGTGTATCCAGCTATCATGACCTGTTTTGCGTTTTACCGGTGCGTCATTGTTTTTTGATTTGCGAATGGCATTCAGGCTTTCGATTGTCATCAATGTGCCAATTGCTCCAAGGAAGACCACGTAAAGAAGCGAGATAATGAGATCGAGTTGACCTGCACTGCGCAAAGATGAAAAAATATACACCCCAAGTGTTGAACCAATCAGGCCGCCAATCAACAGCATTATGCCCAGCTTTACATCAACAGTGCCTTTTCTAAAGTGCGCCAAAGCACCAGAAAATGAAGATGCAACAATCTGGTTTGCTTCAGTTGCAACTGCGACTGCTGGGGGAATATTGTAGAAGATCAGGAGCGGCGTCATCAAAAATCCGCCGCCAACACCAAACATGCCAGACAAAAAGCCAACAGCTGCTCCCATCCCAAAAAGGATGAAGATGTTAACGGACATTTCCGCTATGGGAAGATAGATGCTCACGGCATCCTCCAGACAAAATGTGAGTTGTTACGCTGGCAAGAAATATCAATCACCAACAGTCAATATTTACGGCTTATTGCGCCTCGAAAAAGCGAATGTCAATGGAGGAAACATCACAGTTACCTAAAATAATGAGTCCAGTTTGGAACTGTTCAGATTTTAGCGAATACCGCTTAGTATTTTGCTATGAACACCGCGGTTATTACCCAAATCAATGTGGCCATCATCGTAGGTAAATTGGTTAAGCTTTGTCGTTTTATTACCACTAGCCACACCTACTCTTTTCTTGGAACATTCAGCCGATGTGCAAATAAAATTTTGAGCGCGCTTAACATTTGATTTGATTGATTTCAAAGAAGTGCCTTCGATAATGCCAAGGTAATTTACCGGTATGCCTTTTTGAGCCAAACGGTTTGCGATGTCACTCACCATGTTCGCACCATAACTAATGCCGATAAGATTAATGGGCTCGTTTGGGTTGCGCTTATATCTTGCTTCAATATCAGCCAAAATATTTGGCTTGATAATTCTATTGCCTTCAATCGAGGTTACATAGCTAAAGACTTTTGACCCTGGAATTTTCTTGCCAAGATTGTTCATGCCATATCCGATAAATGGAACGGCACTTGCAAGCCCATTAACAATATAGGTTCTTGCTTGCGCTTTGGATGTCAGCAAAACAAACGCTGTTGCAGCGAATATAACAGCAAAGGATTTATTGCCAAAGAATTTTAACATTCATTCTCTCCAAATTGCGAATCTCTTGCCCCTACGTAATCAATGTAACAAATTTTGTCTTTGTTATAAATACTTATTGAGTATTTTCTTTTGTTTGCTTCTTGCCTTTTTTAAAGAAGAAAAACAAAAGTGGAATTAAACCTACAATGGTTAGACCCATTAATATCCACCATTTGGAAAAACCAGTTTCCTGAATTCTTCGCATCGCCACTGTTATCGTGGGTATGATGAAGGCAATCGATGTTATAATAGAGAGCCATTTTGGTGCGTCTTGATCAAAGGCCATCACCTCTTGACCCGACATATTACCTATCAATGGCCCCAAATAAGCACCATCTATAATGAGGGTCACGCAAAGCAGAACGGTCACGAAGAGAAGCCAAAACCAAAACTCGCCGCGACTGGCGTTGTCATGGATATTTATGTAATTCGTAAAACCACTTTTAATTGCTTTGAGCAATCTCATTTAGGTATTCCTGTCCGATTTTAAATCGCGACTGCCTTCAGCGCTTTTAAGAATTCAGCATCAATGCGACCATTTACAGGAAGCCCAGCTTTTTTCTGGAATGCAGCGATAGCGTTACGTGTTTTTTGCCCCATGACACCATCAGCAACACCTGCATTAAACCCAACCTTGGAAAGCAGGCTTTGTGTTTGTGCTATTGTATTTCTATCAATTTTCAGCGGTGCTTTGGCAACTGCTTGAGCAGATTTCCAAGCCGTATTAACCGGCACTTCATTCGCTGCCTGAACAACGTCCAAAGGCTTCCATTCTTTTACAAGACTTTTTGCAATTTCCAATTGGTCCGGCTGTATTGCATTTGATATGACGTCACGTTTGTTTCCTGCATCCTTGTCGCCAGCTTTTGCAGCGATGGCAAACCACTTATAGGCTTCAATCAGATTAACTTCTGTGCCAAAGCCTTTTGTATGGAAAATACCTGCATTAACCTGGCTATCGCGCACGCCGTAATCGGCTGCATTGCTGAACCATTTAAACGCCTCTTCCATGTTCGGTTGCTCTGTTAGAGCATTTGGCGTTGCGGTTAAAACTGCAAGGTTGTGCATTGCGATGATGTTACCACCCTTTGCAGCTTTCTCATACCACTGAGCTGCAATTGCAGGATTCTTCTCTACACCCAGACCTTTTTCATTAAAGTTCCCGATAATATATTGTGCAGGTGCAAAACCAAGGTCTGCAGCACTTTCATACCACTGCGCTGCTTTTGACAAATCTTTTTCAACGCCTGCGCCATCAGTGTATATTTTACCAACTTCAAATAATGCTGCTGGCTCACCGTTTTGAACGGCTTGTTTCAACTCTGCTGTTGCAAAATCCAAGTCGGCAGGAAAATCAAAACTTGCGGATACAGGCGCGCTATTCAGATCAACATTAGCCAGATTTGCTGTCTGTGTCAGATCTGGCACGTCAGGTTGCGGAATAGTTACTTCTGGTTGAGGTACTTCAGCAGTATCTACTTCTGTTGCCGGCTGAATTTGCGTTGCTTCATCTTGAGGCGTAACGGTAGAAGCCTGAGGTAATACAGGATTAGCAGACTGTTCAATCGTTTGAGAATTATCAACCGCTGCTATCTGATCATTCCCACTACCTAAGAACTTGGGTACGATTGCACCCGCTACTGCAATAAAGAGCGCAGCTGCAGCAGCCATGATGATAACTTTTTTACGTTTTGCAAATAGCTCAGGAAGCGATGCAAAAAGACTTTTCTTTGTCTTCTCTTCAATTTCTTCCTCAACAGCACCTGCTTCTTGTGCGGCAGCTTGTGCCGCTCTACGTGCAGCAGCAATAAAGTCAGTACCAGCAGTTTCTATTTCAGAGCCTTTATTATTTTTTCTTCGCTCATTTGCCTGACGAACAAGTGCGGCCAAATCTGGACCACCTGTTCCAGGCTCAAGCGCAACATCGGACCCAGCATCTGGAATCGGCTCGTCCTTGACCTCTGGCATTGTCTCCATTGCCATATTCGGTGTTTCCACTTCCGGAAGTGGTACACTTTCAAGCTTTTCTTCAGCAATCATTGGTTGCTGTATGTCCGTCATTGTATCCAATATTGGCTCTTTTAAAGCCATGGTTGGCGCAACTTC
>CALAIO010000202.1 GCA_937923355.1 uncultured Rhizobiaceae group bacterium
TAAACCAAATTGAAAGCTTGCTGCGCACGTTTCCCTGCAAATTTTTTTTGTTCTTCAAAACTCAAGTTTGTATTGCAAAAACTATATTGAATAAACTCATTACTGGATAACTTTCCTGCACCAAATCGCAATTTTAAAAACCTCATGAGACAATCAATTTTTTCGCCAGAAGGTGCTTGTTTCCAGATATCGACAAGCGAAGAACCAGAAACTGTTGAGAGGCTTTTACGCAGCTTTAAATGTGCAGATAAATCAAGAGGTGAAGATGGCATCATGACGCTTAGATTTTATGATAATTCTTGTACCACTCTACAAACCGCTTTAACCCTTCTTGCAGATCCGTTTCAGGCTTGAACCCATAATCATTTTTTATTTCGGTTATATCAGCATAAGTGGCAGGAACGTCGCCCGGTTGCATCGGCAGGTTTTTTCTTATGGCTTTCGTTGCCAATTCTGTTTCGAGTGTTTTCAAAAAATCTTCCAAAGTTTCCGGCTTGTTATTTCCAATATTGTAGACCTTGTGCGGAGCATTTTCTTGCTCTGTAGGGCCTTTTTCCAAGATGGTTAAAATGCCCGCAATAATGTCATCGACGTAAGTGAAGTCCCGCAGCATTTCGCCGTGATTAAAGACTTCAATTTGTTCTCCAGCCAATATTTTCTTTGTGAATGAGAAATACGCCATGTCAGGCCGCCCCCATGGTCCATAGACCGTAAAAAAGCGTAGACCTGTTAGTGGGATATCATATAAGTGCGCATAGGTATGGCTAATAAGTTCGTCGGACTTTTTCGTTGCGGCATAGAGTGAAACCGGTTTGTCTGCCCTATCGCGCTCTTTGAACGGCAAATCCTTGCGTCCGCCGTAAACCGAACTCGATGATGCGTATAACATATGTTCAAGACCTGCTTTATGACGCGCAATCTCAAGCATATTGACGTGGCCAACAAGATTCGAGCGGACATAGGCACGCGGATTTTCAAGACTGTAGCGAACGCCAGCTTGTGCCGCCAAGTGGATAATCTTGCTGAACGCTTTGTCTTTCAGATAATCATCCAATGCTTGGTCATCAGCAATATCGATTTTGCCAAACTGAAACTGCTCATGTGCTTTAAGTATTTCCAAGCGAGCCTGCTTTAACTGAACATCGTAATAATCGTTCAGGTTATCAATGCCGATAACAGTTTCACCTTTTTCCAACAATGTCTTTGCAAGGTGAAAACCGATAAAGCCTGCAGCGCCAGTAATGAGATATGACATTATTCATTTCTTTAAGTTTGGGTCTCGTGCCTCATTTCATGATAGGCTTATCGCATAAAGTCAAATGACATTGCGAATGTTTAAACCCAAAAGAAAACAGGAACCGTACGAGCCTCCCCGCCCCCACGGTTTGACTTTTACGGCTCCTGCCTAACTTTTTAACGTGCTGATGAGTTTTCTCATCTAACTTTTGTGGTGTTGGTAATCACCTTTTGTGTGGTTGATCCACATTCTTTTTATTGTCGATGCGTTTTTCGCATTCTTCTTATTATTTGGCGCCGGTTTTCCAGCGTATTTTCCTCGCACTTCTTTATTGGTGCGATTGAAATTCTTTTGCTCTCACCAGAAATCTAGTGTGTTGTGATCCACTCACGTGCTTCGCGTTGAGCTTGTGCAATTTGTTCTTTGCTCATGTCTGCAGCAATTTCTTCGCGGCGCGCTTTTGCAACATCAAAGCCCTTGTAAGCAGCCAGATTGAACCATTTGTGGGCTGCAATCATGTCTTGCTCGCCTTCACGACCAGCTGCATAGACAAGACCCAATTCGAAAAGCACCTCTGCATTACCAGTTGATGCCATGTCTGCAAAATCTGCATTTCCAATTTCATAACGTGCCATTTTATTCGTCCCTTTAAAATGTGCCCTTATTTGAGAGCCTTCGTTTTTTTTCTTCGTCTGCTGATTTTTATCAGTCTTATTATTGTTCTTATCGTTCTGCCGAGTTGCTCTCGATCTTGTTTGTCCGATGAACATAATTTGCCTCAAGGAATTAAATTCTGACTTAAAAACAATGCTTAACGAGAAACTTACAAATCTAAAACGGAATCTAAATTTAAGATTCGATTCATTTTACATTTTCAATGATTTCAAAGACTTACACAGATATTTACCCTTGATTCATGTTTGAAATTCAATCTTTTCGTAACCATTACTTCGATTGATGATTCAAGTTTGCATAAAATTTGAAATAAGTTTGTGCGAAACAGCACACTTTTCTGTTGACGTTAACGTCAAAATTGTCTTTCTTAGACCTAACTACGGAGGAAGTACTTATGAAAAAAACTATTTCAACATTTTTTGCAGCTGCAATCATGGTTTCAAGCTCAAGCATGGCTTTCGCAGATGCCATTCAGGGCAACTGGAAAACACAAAGCGGTGAAACTGCAAAAATTGCAAAATGTGGCGGCTCTTTCTGCATTACGCTTAAAACAGGCAAATATGCTGGACAGCGCATTGGTAAGATGAAAGCATCTGGCGACAAATATGTAGGCACAATCACAGATCCTGCAGATAACAAAGAATATTCAGGTTCTGCGACCGTTGCTGGTAGCAAGATGAAAATGACAGGTTGCGCACTGAAGATTTTCTGCAAAACACAAAACTGGAAGAAGCTTTAAGT
>CALAIO010000203.1 GCA_937923355.1 uncultured Rhizobiaceae group bacterium
TCATCAAACTCCCTTATTAGTCGCAAAATCACCCTTGAACTTAATTATACTCAATTTGAGTATAAGGGTAATCAAATAATATGCCCGCGAGCGAGCAATCTACATATAGCAATTCGGTATTTGGGTTTCAAGAAAAATGGGGAATTGGTTGTGGGTTTGGGGACGGGCTGGACGTGTAT
This sequence comes from uncultured Rhizobiaceae group bacterium, assembly GCA_937923355.1. The sequence goes on from CALAIO010000203.1 coordinate 180, forward strand.
ATACAGATTTTTGTTATAATATAATCCTCGTAACTTTGATATTTATCGACTCCGCATATAATGATAAGCTCAAATAAAATGGTTAAAATATAAAAACTTTGATAGTCATGAAGTCCGAAAATAACGAAAAAACAACAACCCCTTGGAACTCGCTAGAAATAACGAAATTGATAGTGTCATCTTTAATTCCACTGTCTGTTGTTATCTTTGGATGGCTGACAAGTTCTGCTCTACAGAATAAACAAGATGCCATTGACAACAATCGAAGGCTGATCGAGAAACGACAAGAAATTTATGAAGTAATAAGAATACCATTAAACGATATTTTTGTATATATCGCTGACGTAGGACATTATAAAGATCTTACTCCACAACGTATCATAGACCACAGACGTACGCTTCATGCGTTGATGCATACCAATAGAGCGTATTGGTCAGTAGAAACATTTTCTGCTTACCTGAAATATATGGACGAAATAGCTTTTCAAACCTATGTAGGTGTCAACCAGAATGCGAAAATTCGCGACAATCCTCATCAGAAGAAATTGCTCAAAAAATGGCAAGATATGCATACAGGTAGCCAGGACGAAGATCACGAGGCAGGTTATAAAAATCTATTAGACTCTATTGCTGTTGATATCGGCGCAGGACTAAATCTAAAAAACAAAGTTCTGGAGTGACTTTTATAGTCAAATTTTTCTTACTGCGTTAAGTTTTCAAACCTATTTCGCTGACGGGTTATATTATTCTGATTTCTAATGTACCACTACGCCTGCGAAATATTATGAAAAGAACTGTATTTAACAAAACAACATGAAACTTTGCCTCTGCGATAAGATGAAGACGTCATCATAACTTGCTTATCAGATAGCCAACTACATACCCCAATTATTTAATGCCAAACCAAACCACCCGCGCTATAACCCTCCCATGTCGCTCTTAAATCGTATTTTTCACCCGTTCGAAAATCTGATCTCACCGCTTGAATTGCCTATTACGCCGATGCCTGACAAGGGGCCTTTGCGGCTGGTTTGGCATTTTGCGAAGATGTTTAAGGGTATTTTGGCGATTGTCTTTGTGCTGACCACTATTTCGGCACTGATCAGCCTTGCCACCATTTGGGCGCTCTCTTTTATTGTAGACGGCATAACCGAGCTTGGTGTTGAAACCTTCCTTGAGCGCCACACTGCATTGTTGATTTTCCTGTTTGCGCTCTTTGTGATTATTGATCCGCTTGTCGTATTCATGCGGTCAGCCTTTATGTCTCAAACCGTGCAAACCCTCCTGCCCGCTGCAATCAGATGGCAAGGGCACAAGGCGGTTGAGAGACAAGACCTTGCTTTCTTTGAGGACATTTTTGCTGGTCAGGTCGCGTCGCGCATTTCGCAGGTGACAGGTTCCGTACAAACGCAATTGATGACCGCCATGCAAACCATTCCGCGCGTTAGCATTCAGTTTTTTGGTTCTTTTACATTGATGCTGATTCTTGCGTGGCAAATGGCGATACCGGTATTTCTATGGATCATCGCAAACGCCCTATTGGCCTGGTTCGTGGTTCCAAAGTTTCTGGAACGTGCAGCCAAGGTTGCCAGCGCCAAATCCCATGCAACAGGTGCCATGACAGAAGTTTACAATAACATCGCCATGGTCAAACTCTTTGCATCAGAAAATTCTGAAGCAGATGCCATACGATCTGTCATTCATGAAACGATTGACACACAACACAGTGAAAACCGTTCTTTCATTCTATCAAACAACACAGTGCATTTTTTAAACGCACTGCTGGTTGTTTCAATTTTCTCCATCGGCATTTGGGGCATGATTGGCAAGTTCATAACCCTTGGCGAACTTGTGGCAGGTGTAACCGTTGCACGTACTCTTTCAGGCTCTTCCTATGCCTTCATCTCGCTTGGCCAATCTGTTTCCAGAACGCTGGGCACGATCACGGATGCAATGCCCGTGATGACAAAACAACCCGAGATTATCGATAAACCGGATGCAAAACCACTGAAGATCAAAAAAGGCGCTATCCATTTCGACAAGGTGACATTCGCCTATGACCCACAAAATGATCCTGTTATTAAAAACCTGAACCTCAAAATAAAATCAGGTGAAAAAATCGGAATCGTAGGCCTTTCAGGCGCAGGCAAATCCACTTTGGTGAGCCTATTGTTACGATTGCGCGATATAGACAAGGGCAACATCAAAATTGACGGACAAGACATACGCAATGTTCAGCAAACATCGCTTCGAAATAACATCGGCGTCGTGTCACAAGATATCTCACTTCTAAATCGTTCCATCAGGGATAACATTCGCTACGGCCTTCCAGAGGCAACGGATGATGAAATCATAAAGGCAGCCAAACAGGCCGAAGCTTGGGAATTTATTGAAACCCTCAAGGACAACAAAGGCCGTGTCGGCCTGAATGCCTTTGTTGGTGACAAGGGCGTTAAACTTTCAGGCGGTCAACGCCAACGCGTCACCATCGCAAGAGTGCTATTAAAAAACGCCCCGATATTGGTTTTGGATGAAGCAACCTCAGCACTGGATTCTGAGGCAGAGGCGGCAATTCAGCAAAATCTTGAAACGATGATGCAAGACAAAACCACCATCGCAATCGCCCACCGCTTGTCTACCATTTCTGCCATGGACAGGCTCGTCATCATGGAAGGCGGACAAATCATTGAAGAAGGCGCACATGATAAACTGGTTAAGTCTGGCGGCCTATACGCCAGACTTTGGGAGCGTCAATCAGGTGGGTTTTTGGCTAACAAGTAAACTCATTCACCTGCCAAAAGCGCAGCATTTCCACCTGCTGCGGTTGTATCAATACAGACATGTTTTTCACGCGTAAGCCAAAGGGCAAAATGCTTTTCGCTTAGCAATGGTACAATCGCACCTTCCCGTTCGACCAATGCTTTTCGGATATCGCTGGCATTATTTGAAAAGCTTACCACTGCATCCAGTTTGGATATCTGCGTTAAAGCATCTTCACCCACAACCCCATCTAAGCCGTCCTCAACATTTGGCGCAACGGCAATTGCCTGACAACCCAGCTGACGCGCCGCATCCAGTTGAGCCTTGGCATCTTCAACACTTGGCCCAAGACAAAGTACACGTCCACGCGGATGCAAAGACCATTGATTGGATTCACCCGTCGGGCCTGGCAGTTGGGCGTTCTCAAGCTCTTTCTTCAGCAGATGATGATTGTTTTCAAAGGCTTGCTCTAATGCCTCAAGCGAAATAGCAGCACCTTCCATGCTTGCATGATGATGCACCTCAGGCTTCAGGAAGCGTTTGATATACTTCGACCCGCCAGCCTTTGGTCCTGTACCACTGAGACCGTCACCACCAAAAGGTTGTGAGCCAACCACCGCACCAATCTGGTTTCGGTTGATGTAAATATTGCCCGCCTCAATATGGTCAATCACATGCTGAACACGGTCATCAATACGACTGTGGAAACCGAAGGTAAGCCCATATCCTGTTGCATTAATCGCAGCGATCACATCATCCAACTCATCTGCTTCATACGTTGCAATATGAAGCACTGGCCCGAAGATTTCTTCGTGCATATCTTCAATACCACTGACTGAAATCACAGCAGGTGCAACAAATGTGCCCTGCGCTGGCGCATTGAGTTGCTTGATTAAACGTCCCTCAGATTTAGCCTGATTGATATACGTGTCAATTTTAGCTTTTGCCGCTTCATCGATAATCGGCCCAACATCCGTTCTGAAATCCTTGGGATCGCCCACCCGCAATTGATCCATGGCGCCAAAGAGCATGGTTTTGAAAACTTCGGCCACGTCTTTTTGCAGATACAAACACCGAAGCGCACTACACCGCTGCCCCGCAGACTGAAAGGCTGAGGCAACAATATCCCTAACCGCCTGCTCCGGCAGTGCCGTGCTATCAACAATCATTGCGTTAAGCCCGCCAGTCTCAGCAATCAAGGGTGCGGATGGCGCAAGGTTATGCGCCATGGAACGATTGATAATCTGTGCTGTAGCAGTCGAACCTGTAAACGCCACGCCATCCACATTTGGGTGCGATGTCATAACAGAACCAACTTCACGCCCCGCACCTGCAAGGAGTTGCAAACTGGCCTTTGGCACGCCAGCCTTGTGCAAAAGCCCAACTGCAAAATTTGCAATCAATGGCGTTGTCTCGGCTGGCTTTGCCAGAACACCATTCCCAGCAGCAAGGGCTGCCGCAATCTGACCGGTAAAAATTGCCAAAGGAAAGTTCCACGGCGCAATACAGGTAAAAATACCCGCAGGATTATTGGGATATTTCTCACCTTCATCAGCATAAAAGCGCAAGAAGTCCACGGCTTCACGCAGTTCACCAACGCAATCATTGATGGTTTTACCAGCCTCACGAATGAGCAGCGCAAAAATTTCGTTCGTGTTTTCTTCGTAAAGATTAGCAGCTTTGCGCAAAACTTCTCCGCGCTCCTTTGGTGTCGCTTTAATCCAAGACTTGGCTTTCTTGGCAACACTTTCACCATCCAAGGCCGTTGCTTGTTGAATTGTTCCAACAACCTCGCCAGTCGCAGGATTTGTTACCTCCAAAGTTTCCCCTGTTCCAGTTTTCGCCTTCCAGGTTTTCTTATCGAACTTCGCAATACCAGAGATTAAACCCTCAACAGTCACCGGATCTTCCAAATCAAAGCCCATCGAGTTCTGACGCTCAGGCTTAAACAAGTCAGTTGGCTGAATCACGATCGAATTATCATTCACACCAATCTTCTCAAACGGATCACTGGCAACAACTGAAGGCGGGATACTCTCGTCAACTATCTGGTTTACGAACGAACTGTTCGCGCCATTTTCAAGTAGTCTACGCACGAGATAAGCTAACAAATCCTTGTGCGCTCCAACAGGTGCATAAATCCGACACCGCGTTCCCTGACGCTCAAACACCGTCTCATGCAAGGCTTCTCCCATGCCATGCAAGCGCTGGAACTCAAACTTCGATTTATCCTCAGCCATCTCAAGAATACTGGCAACTGTATGGGCATTATGGGTAGCAAATTGCGGATAGATGCGATCCGTCATCTCCAAAAGCATTTTGGCGCAGCAAATATAACTTACGTCAGTCGCTGCCTTTTGTGTGAAAACAGGGAAATCTTCAAAGCCTTCAACTTGGGCATGTTTGATTTC
>CALAIO010000204.1 GCA_937923355.1 uncultured Rhizobiaceae group bacterium
GATTTTGTCTGCTGGCATGCCGGCGGCAAGCGCACGGTTTAATTCTCCCGCTGAAACGACATCGGCACCGCAGCCTAATTTTGCAAGGGTCGTTAAAACTGCCTGATTGGAATTGGCTTTCATCGCATAACAGATTTTTGCATCAATATCTGCAAAGGCATCTGCAAACACCGTGTAGTGACGGGTCAGGGTTGCGGTTGAATAGCAATAAAAAGGTGTGCCGACTTCTGCAGCTATTTCCGGAATGGGAACGTTTTCTGCATGTAAAATGCCATCGATGTAATGGAAGTGGTTCATGAGGTTGCCTGTAATTTAAGAAAAGTCAAAGGGATAAAGGTTTATAGAAGTCCGTCAAGGATGAACGGTTTATCCTCTTTTTCTTCTACAGGTGTTTCCGGCTCGGATTGTGCCGTTTCCTCGATGCTTTCAGCTTGAACTGAACCAGGTGCCTGCAAATCGCCACGACGACCACAGCTTGATACCGCCATTACGATGCTCAGTAATAGCGCAATATGAAAAGCAGGTTTTTTTAAGCTAAGAGCCATTTTTCATATCCCAATAAATTCAAGAACCATATTCGACAGAAGCCGCCTAATGTCAAATGTTCTTAAGGCGATTTTTCCAATATTCGATTTGTTTGCGTACATTTGATGGCGCTGTGCCACCAAAGCTGGTGCGGCTTGCAACAGAGGCTTCCACGGTTAGCACACCATAAATGCCATCGGTAATGCTTGTATGAATTTCCTTGAATTGCTCAAGCGTAAGCTCTGCAAGCTCTTTACCTTCGCTTTCAGCAAGTGCAACGGCACTGCCCGTGACATGATGGGCATCACGGAATGGCAGACCTGCTTCACGTACCAACCAGTCTGCCAAATCTGTAGCAGTTGAATATCCTGAGCCAGCGGCAGCTTTCATTTCATCTTTGTTTATGGTCATATCAGAGATCATACCCGTCATCGCCGCCAAACAAAGTTCCAGCGTTTCAGCCGCATCAAAAACGCCCTCCTTGTCTTCTTGCATGTCTTTTGAATAGGTTAGCGGCAGGCCTTTCATGACGGTGAGTAATCCAATCAAAGAACCATTAACGCGACCAATTTTGCCTCGCACAAGTTCTGCTGCATCCGGGTTTTTCTTTTGCGGCATGATGGAAGAGCCGGTGGAGAATTTATCCGATAGAGATACAAACCCAAATTGCGGTGTAGACCAGATGACAATTTCTTCTGCAAAACGCGAAAGATGTGTGCCGCATATGCTTGCTGCAGATAGAAACTCCAGTGCGAAATCACGGTCAGAAACCGTATCAAGCGAGTTGCGGGTTGGCTCTCTAAACGAAAGTGCGTCTGAGGTCATGTGACGATCAATGTTAAAGCCTGTGCCTGCAAGCGCTGCCGAACCAAGTGGACATTCGTTCATGCGTTCATGGGCATCTTTCATGCGCGAATAATCCCGTGCCAGCATTTCAACGTAAGCTAGACAATGGTGCCCGAAGGTTACCGGTTGTGCCGTTTGTAAATGTGTAAAGCCTGGCATAAGCGTGTCAGCATGTTCTTCTGCCTTGATGAGAAGCGCTTCGATCAATTTAAGGATGTTGGTTTGGGCTTCTTCAGCTTGCGTTCTTACCCACATGCGAAAATCCAGGGCTACCTGATCGTTTCTTGAACGTGCAGTATGAAGCCTGCCTGCTGCATCGCCAATCAACTCACGAAGGCGAGATTCGACATTCATGTGAATGTCTTCTAGCGCGCGTGAAAACTCGAACGTTCCGCCTTCAATCTCTGACGAAATTGTGTCCAGACCTGATGTGATTTGCTTTGCATCTTCCGCAGAAATAATGCCTTGTTTGGCCAACATGGTGGCGTGGGCTTTTGAGCCTTCAATGTCTTGAGCATAGAGTTTTTGGTCGAAATCAATGGAGGCATTAATTTCTTCCATGATGGCATCAGGGCCTGAGGCAAACCGTCCGCCCCACATCTTGTTGCCTGTTGTATCTTTACTCATTACATTTGTCTCCAAACGAGATAAAGTCTAATCAAAACGGATAAACACCAATGAAGACGAAACCGATATTGTTGACCCTGATTGCAGCTATTGTTGTTGGCTCAGGCCTATACGCTATTCTGGGTAGTTCTGGCAACACGTCAGTTGGTGCAGCAACAGCTTCTACTGAGCTAACACGAGAGCAATCTTGCGCCTTGTCCGTAGAACGAGGAAAATCCATCGATGCTGCAGCAACGGGGGATCTGGCTGCTTATCGCGCGGTGGAGGATCCGCTTGATCTGATAACACTCATGAGTTTCAAGGATAAAGACGGTAACGAAAAAACGCTTGCTGACTGGTCTGGCCGTATGGTTTTGCTAAATCTATGGGCAACCTGGTGCCCGCCCTGTCGTGAAGAAATGCCATGGCTTGAAGAACTTGAAGTTACCAAGGGTGGTGAAAATTTTCAGGTTGTACCGGTTAGTATTGATCAGGGTGATAAAGGCAAGCCGCTTGATTTTCTAAACTCTATCAACATCAAGGCCATGCCTTTCATGCACGACAGCACGATGAATGCCTTTCATAACCTGCGCAAAAAAGGTGTTGCACTAGGCATGCCAACAACCTTGCTGGTGGATACTAACGGCTGCGCACTTGGTGTTCTAAACGGTCCTGCGCATTGGGCCAGTGACGACGCCAAACGATTCATTGATGCAGCTCTCGGGCTTGGCAAGGTTTAAGTAAAAAGCCCTTTGCATTTTACCTCGCGAATAAAGCATCATCTTAACGCTTTCTTTGGAGCAGTATTATATAATTTTTGCACACTATAGTGGGGTTACCGTGCAAATATTTCAAATACAGGGACTTTTTGCGCCTTTTGTTGCCACCTTGGCGGGCTTCGTCATGCTTGTTTT
>CALAIO010000205.1 GCA_937923355.1 uncultured Rhizobiaceae group bacterium
TTGCAAATGATGCTCAAGAAGACGAACCTTTTGCACATATGGTGGAAAATCGTGAGCTTGTAAAAGCGCTTCGCAAAAAAGGTGATGCGGATGGTGTCTTGCGCTTGACTGAAAACGGTGTTGCGTCATTTGAAACAGAAACTGCTTACACAAATGTGACGCTTAATTCTGGCGATGTAATTTCGACAAAACTGCTTGTTGCTTGTGATGGAGTTCGTTCCCGATTGCGAGACATGGCTGGCATTCAAACAGTGCATTGGCCTTATGATCAAAAAGGTATTGTCTGCACGGTTGAACATGAACGCCCGCATGAAGGGCGTGCTGAAGAGCATTTTCTGCCGGCTGGACCCTTTGCCATTTTGCCTCTCAAGGGAAATCGTTCATCGTTGGTGTGGACCGAAAGTTCTCATGATGCGGATCGATTGCTTGAGCAGGATGAGTTGATCTTCGAAATAGAGCTTGAACAACGATTTGGGTACAAATTAGGTGATATAAAGCTTGCAAGCAAAGTACAGGCATTTCCTTTGGGACTTCGATTGGCACGTGAATTTGTGCGTTCAAGATTTGTGCTTGCAGGCGACGCTGCACACGGTATTCATCCGATTGCTGGTCAAGGTTTGAACCTTGGCTTTAAGGATGCTGCAGCCCTCGCGCAGACCATCGTGGAAGCTGACAGACTTGGGCAGGATTTTGGTACCGTTGACGTATTGGAGCGCTATCAGATGTGGCGCCGCTTTGATACTGTTCAAATGGGTGTTGTAACCGATGTTTTAAATCGCTTGTTCTCAAATGATAACGGGTTTTTGCGCGCGGCCAGAAGTTTTGGATTGGGTGTTGTTGACCGTATGCCTGCAATGAAGAAATATTTTATCAATCAGGCTTCAGGTGAAAATACGGCTGCACCGAAGCTTCTACGTGGTGAAGCTATTTAGTGTTTTCTTCGCCGTCTAATTCACGCGCTTCTGAAACAATCATGACCGGAATGCCGTCCCTGACAGGGTAGGCAAGCTTTGCAACTTTTGAAACCAGCTCATTATCATCTTCACGATATTCAAGTGTGGTTTTCGTAAGCGGACAGACAAGAAGCTCAAGCAGTTTTGGGTCTGGTTTGGTCATCTTCTGATTATTGCAGATTTCCGTATGTATCGCCACTTTGCTTTGCAAGGTGAAACTCGGAAATTGCTATCAGTGTATCTGCACGATCCTTAAGCGTTGGCGCTTCCAGTAGGGCTTGCTTTTCTGCAGGATCATACGGGCTCATCATGCAAAGTGCTGTGATAAGCGTTTCGGTATCAGCCTTGTCGACCGTTTCCCAGTCTGCGTCCATGTTGTTTGCAGTCAGGTAATTTCTGAAAGCGTTTAAGACTGCGTCACGATCAACATCATCGCCTTCGGAGAGGTCAACCAAATCATCTTCGATGATTTCAATTTTGCATTGACGATATCCGGTATTAACGGAGACTTCTTCGACGACGTTAAATCTGCAAACACCAGACAAGCTTATGTGTAAGCGTCCATCACCTGTTTCCTGAAAGGTTGATACGCGACCCACACATCCCACTTTGCTCAAGGGTTGAGGCGCATCAGGATCGTGTGAGCCATTTAACTCAGGTTGTATCATGCCAATCAGCTTTTCGCCGCGAAGGGCATCGTCGATCATTTCAAGATAACGCGGCTCAAAAATATTAAGTGGCAACTGCCCACCCGGCAAAAGAAGTGCGCCTGTTAACGGAAATACGGGAATCGTATCCGGTAAATCAGTTGCATAATTATAAGATGCGTTTCCAGCTCTCATGGGTGTTCCACTATTTAATTCGCTATGAGATTATCTGGTGCAACAAGTTCATTTCTCAAGGGTGAATCAATGAATCTGAATGAAATGTCGCAAATTCGTGACGTATTATGAGAATAATAGCGAAGAAAGCTTTCTTCTTGCCGAAATTGTGAACTCATCTGTCATACCCCAGGCTTCAAAAAACTGTAAAAGTTGAACGCGTGCGGCATCCTCGTTCCAGCCTGGCTTGCGCTTCATGATTTCCAGAAGATGGTCTGCGGCTTCTTCTCTCTTGTTGGCGGCATTGAGCGCAATTGCCAAATCCAATCGTAATTGCGGATCGTTCGGGTCTTTATCCAGCTTTGACTGCAAGTCATCCGCCGTATTTCCCAGTGCTTCAGCCTGTTCTGCAAGGTCTATTGCTGATTTCAAGGATGCTATCTCAGGTGTTGCCAATTGGGTTTCATTTAAATTGGCAAGCAGGCTTTGTGTTGCTTCCAGATTGTTTTCGGCAAGATAAAGATGACCAATTCCGGCGATTGCTTTTATATTTTCCGGTTCAACAGATAATATATTGGCGTATAATTGACTTGCACCCTGAAGATCACCGTCAGCGCTTAATTTATCTGCTTCTTCAAGCATCGCATCTATTTGTGTGTCATCGTCCGAGGCGCCTGCAATTTTGACAATAAAATCGCGAATTTCGCCTTCTGTTTTTACGCCCATGAAGGCATCTGCCGGTTTTCCATCAACAAATGCCACGACGGCCGGGATAGACTGTATGCCCATTTGGCCTGCAACTTCTGGGTGTTTGTCGATGTCCATTTTGACAAGGCGAATTTTCCCATTGGTTGCTGCTACTGCCGCTTCCAGTGCAGGTGCCAATTGCTTGCATGGTCCACACCAGGGCGCCCAAAAATCAACCAAAACAGGAACTTGCATCGAACCTTGAATAACCTCTGCAGAAAATTCTGCAGTTGAAATGTCCTTTACACCCTGTGACTGTGAAGCTGGTGACGGATTGTCGCCAAAAGATACAGTTGCATTTTGGCTTGTCGTATAGCCCGTTCCGTAACCATATTCATCATTACTCATGGTTCTTCTCCAACGTCTGAAACCTGTATAATTTGCGGTTCATGATTAACATGTTTCAAAAACAGCAATAAATCTTCTCTTGAGATGGTTGTTGTCATCTCGTTCGTCAATGGATGGCAGTTAATAAGGTCATGGCGCAGCAAAGGCTTGTCTATGATCACGCTGACTTTGTTTTCATGGTCATTAATTGGTGCAAATGCAGTGACAGAACCAGGCTTTACGCCCAAGAGTTCCATCAGGGCTTCTGGCTTGCCAAATGAAACGCGCCCTTTGGCACCGATTAAGCCGTGAATGCTATTTAACTTTATTTGTGCCGTGCCTTCAGCCACTACGAGAAAGAAATTTCCCTTTTTATCCTTCAGGAAAAGGTTTTTGGTGTGACCGCCAGGAATTTCCTGTTTGATTTTGGATGATTCATCAACCGTGAATACCGCTTCATGCTCATAAGTCGTGGTTTCAATATTCAGTCCTTCAAGTTTTTTGAGCAGGTCTGTTGGACTAAGAGGCATGCAGGTATTTTCCTTTAAATATTGCCCAATCAATAAGTCTTGTAAGGTTTTATATCAAGTCTTTAGGTGATGACGCATTAAGCATAATCCAGTTCATTTAAATTTGATGAAAAAACACTCTTGCAATTCAAAACGACTTGCTTCATACAACGCAAACAAGCGACAAGCTTACAGTGAGCGGGCGTAGCTCAGGGGTAGAGCATAACCTTGCCAAGGTTAGGGTCGTGAGTTCGAATCTCATCGCCCGCTCCAATTTT
>CALAIO010000206.1 GCA_937923355.1 uncultured Rhizobiaceae group bacterium
CCTGGCTGAAAAGGCGCGCATTGATCAATTGGTCAATCCGGCTTCGTCAGAACTAGCACTTAATTAAACTGTTCCTTTCTGCTCAAGTAAACTCCAAGCCCAATTCCTTCTGCCGCTTTTTTGAAAGATTAAGCGCCGCCAATTTGTGAGATTCTCGCAAATAGAGTTTTAAATCCTCTTTACTCAAACTCTCATCGCTGATCATCTGTATCCACTTCATACCACGAGCAGCAAAATATGGCGCAGGCCGCAGACCTGGTTGATGTTTCATAATCTCATAGCTGTGTGGTGAACATTTAAAAGTCACATATGGGTCTTCATCTTTTGACCAACCGCCAATAGCAAAAACCTTTTCGCCAACTTTCCAAACATGCGCTCCGCCCCACTGTATGACCTTATGGGTCGCCGGCAGGGAGGAGCAGAATATATTATATTCCAAATAAGTAATCATAATTTGCCCATCAAATCACTTGCCCCTTAAACAACTAAGATAAACAATAGTCTGCGGCAATCAAGCCGCAGATTTATGATCAGCAGTATTTTCTTTTAAAAACGAACCCTTTAGCAGGAGTTTGTCATTTGAAGCCAAAACCTTAACGCGCATTCCGTCTGTAATTTCTCCAGACAAAATTTTCTCGGCCAACAAATCTTGCAACTCGGATTGAATGACGCGCTTTAGAGGTCTTGCACCATAAGCAGGTTCATACCCACGTTCTGCAAGCCAATGAATTGCTTCATCTTCCAGTTCAAGTTCAATACGACGGTCTTCCAGAAGGTTTCTCAAATGACGCAGCTGAATTTCGACAATACCAGCCATATCACTTTTCTTCAGGCGCTCAAAAAGAACAACTTCGTCAATACGATTTAAAAATTCGGGACGGAAAGAAGAACGAACGACTTCCATCACGCTATCACGCACAGATGAAACATTTTCATCATCATTAAGTGCAACTAGGAACTCGGCACCCATGTTTGATGTCATCACAATCATTGTATTTGAAAAATCAACCGTACGACCTTGCCCATCGGTTAAACGCCCGTCATCAAGCACTTGAAGGAGAACATTAAACACATCTGGATGCGCTTTCTCGATTTCATCAAACAAAATCACTTGGTAAGGCCTGCGACGCACGCTTTCTGTTAAGGCGCCACCCTCATCATAACCCACATAACCTGGAGGAGCGCCGATAAGACGGGCGACAGAATGTTTCTCCATATACTCCGACATATCTATGCGAAGCATCGCGCTCTCATCATCAAAAAGAAAATCCGCCAGGGCTTTTGTAAGCTCGGTTTTACCAACACCTGTTGGCCCAAGAAACATAAATGAACCTATTGGACGTGACGGATCTTGCAGACCTGCCCGTGAACGACGCACTGCTTTTGAAACCGCTTGCACAGCTTTACCCTGTCCAACAACTTGTTTGGCAAGTTCATCCTCCATGCGCAAGAGCTTGTCACGTTCGCCTTCAAGCATTTTATCAACTGGAATACCTGTCCAGCGAGATACAACATGAGCTATGTGATCCGGCATCACAGTTTCTTCGACCATGGAAGCAGCGCTCTCATCTTGCTCATCATCTTCTATATCGGCGATTTGTTTTTCAAGTGCTGGAATAGTGCCATAGGTAAGTTCACCAGCTTTTGCCAGATCGCCCATACGTTGCGCCTGTTCAAGTTCATTACGAGCCTGATCCAAATGTTCTTTCAGATTTTGTGCGCCTGATAGACGGTTCTTTTCATTTTCCCAACGCGTTGTAAGCACATCGGCTTTTTCCTGAAGTTGCGCAAGCTCACCTTCAAGTGTTGTAAGACGTTCTTTCGAAGCCTTATCCGTTTCTTTCAAAAGCGCTTCACGTTCAATCTTCAATTGAATCAAACGCCGGTCGATTTCGTCAAGTTCTTCTGGCTTCGAATCCACTTGCATACGAAGGCGCGATGCAGCCTCATCCATCAAGTCAATTGCCTTGTCTGGCAAGAACCTGTCTGTGATATAACGGTTCGATAAATTAGCTGCAGAGACAAGTGCAGAATCACTGATACGAATACCGTGATGCACTTCGTATTTCTCTTTGATACCTCGCAAAATCGAAACCGTGTCAGCAACATCGGGCTCATTCACAAATACTGGCTGGAAACGACGCGCAAGTGCTGCGTCTTTTTCAACGTGTTTGCGATACTCATTCAATGTCGTTGCACCAACACAGTGTAATTCACCACGCGCAAGTGCTGGCTTTAATAAATTCGACGCATCCATGGAACCTTCAGAGGCACCAGCGCCAACCAAAGTGTGCATTTCGTCAATAAAGAGAATAATCTTACCGCTCGCAGATTGAACTTCTGAAAGAACAGCCTTCAAGCGCTCTTCGAATTCACCACGATATTTTGCGCCAGCAATCAAGGCACCCATATCCAATGACATCAACTGCTTGTCTTTAAGTGATTCTGGTACATCACCATTAATAATGCGAAGTGCCAAACCTTCTGCAATGGCGGTTTTACCAACACCAGGTTCACCAATCAGCACCGGGTTATTTTTTGTCCTGCGTGACAGAACTTGGATAGAGCGACGAATTTCTTCATCGCGCCCAATGACGGGATCAAGGCGCCCCTCTTTTGCGTCTGCAGTTAGGTCACGCGCATATTTTTTCAAAGCATCATAAGCAGATTCAGCACTGGCACTGTCAGCAGTACGACCTTTACGGATTTCTTCGATGGCTGCATTAAGCGCTTTTGGCTCAACATTACCTGCTTTTAAATGTTTGGCAGTTGGAGACTTTGCATCCAATGTCATGGCAAGCAACATCCGCTCAACAGAAACAAAACTGTCACCTGCCTTGGTTGCTGCTTTTTCAGCTTGTTCAAACAGTTTCGCAATATAACTTGATAAATAAAGCTGCCCGCTGCCACCTGAAACTGAAGGCTGGGCTTCCAATGTTTTGTTCATGGATTGACGAACTGCTTTAATATCTCCACCCGCTTTTTCGATTAAGCCAGCGCAAAGCCCTTCGCTGTCATCCAGCAGAACCTTTAAAACATGCTCTGGAATAAATTGTTGATGCCCTTGAGATAAAGCACCCGTTTGGGCGGACTGGATGAAGCCTTTCATCCGATCGGTATATTTTTCGATATCCATTATTAAACTCCTATAGACCTCTTGCCTGCTTGGCAGCACAAGAAATGCGTTTTGAAATTTCAACACCTGACTATGCAGCGTATTGTTATAATGAATATGGGAATTAATTTGTGTAGTTAAAAGAGTTGGAAGCTAAATTCAGCTTTATGCCAAAAATAAAGGGAGCAAATTGCTCCCTTAGAAAACGTCAAACTACAGAGACTTATTAGCCTTCTTCAGCAACCATGCCACCCAAAAGGCTGCCTGGAAGTTTTGCAGCATCTTCTGAAATAACTTCAGGATCAACGGTTGGTGCATCTGATTTTTCAGAAGATTGCTCTTCATCATTTGATGTTTCAGAAACAGCTTGCTTTTTAGGTCTGCGATTACGGGAGTTCTTGCGCTCTTTAGGTGCGCTATCTTCTTCCTGATTGTCATCAGAAGCATTCGTTTTACCGTTTGATTTAGCTTCTACTGCATCATTCTCGTCATTTGTATTTTCTGCACCATCTTCAACAGCAGCTTCTTGTTCAGCCTGTCTTTTCTCAGCCATTTCTGCAGCACGTGCATCTGATTGCTGCTGAGCTGCTGCAACGATACGATTATAATGTTCAGCATGTTGCAAATAGTTTTCCGCAATAACACGGTCACCATTAGACAAGGCGTCACGAGCCAAAGTTGAATATTTTTCTGCGATATGACCTGCATTACCACGAATTTTTACGTCCGGACCGTTACTTTCAAAGTTACGGCTCATTGGGTTTTGTGGTTTGCGGCCTCTGCCACGTGATCTGGATTTTTGGTTTGATTGTCTCATGGACTACTTATGCCCTACACTTTTAATCATAATTTGCCTGTAAACAGGATTTTGAATTGAATATGGATTTTAGATTTCGCTATAAAGCCCTTCAATATCGGCAATCCGCCCTGCCCCCTGACAGTTATCATCTTGATATGAACGGAAAATCGAATCTTCGCATACAGCGCTCGTTCGATGTACTACAGTTAGCTGTTTAGCTCTTGCATGCCAAGTCTTTTCTTCTTTTCAGGCTTAATAATCACTAAAAAGTGCAATTTTGCCACAACTTTAAGACCCAAGTGTTCCGATAACAACTCGGTTAATTTCACTTAAGTCTTTGATTAAATTGATATTACTATACCCATTATTAGTAGCAATTTGAGAAACATCTTCCTCCTGACCAAGGCCGATTTCAACGCATATTGTACCTTTAGGCTTTAAAAATTCAGCAGATTGTTCAAAAATACTACGATAAAAATCCAAACCGTCACCACCACCATCAAGAGCCTTGAGAGGATCAAACGCCTGAACCTCTTTTTGCAATGTCTTGATTTCTGCACTTGGAATATAAGGAGGGTTAGAAACTATAAGGTCAAACTTGCCAGTAACGCCCTCAAACAAATCAGCTTCAAAGAACTCGATACGCTCACCTATATCGTGAACAGTTGCATTCCTAGCAGCAATTTCCAAGGCTCCCTTGGAAATATCAGTTGCAGTTACTTCTACTTCTGGCAATTCTGCGGCCAAGCTAACGGCGATTGCACCAGACCCAGTGCCAATTTCAAGCACTTTGGAAGGTTTTAAATTGATCACTGTCTCAACCAGCGTTTCAGTATCAGGACGCGGGATTAAGGTTTCATCAGACAACAAGAAGCCACGCCCATAAAATTCACGATAACCAATGATTCTGTGAATGGGTTCATGCACTAAACGACGCTCTACAAAATCAGCAAACTCTATGGATTGCTCAACACTGATAATATCATTGGATTTTGAAATAAGCTCAGCGCTGGAGTAACCTGTAATATGCTGAAGTAAAAGTTTTGCATCGAGCTCAGGCGTCTGAAACCCTGCTTTGGAAAACTGATGCGCAGCTTTTGCTAAAAGCTTGGATAGCATTTCGGCCTTAGGCATCTTCTTCCATCGCCGCAAGCATGTTTGCTTGATGATCTGTGACAAGTGCATCAATCACTTCATCAAGTCCTTCACCCATAATTAAACGATCAAGCTTGTAGAGTGTTAAATTAATACGGTGATCTGTCATACGTCCTTGCGGGAAATTGTAGGTACGAATGCGTTCTGATCTATCACCTGAACCCACCTGCCCCTTACGCGCATCTGCTCTTTCCTGATCAGCTTTTTGACGCTCCACATCGTATAACTTTGCACGCAACGCCTTCATCGCAAAGGCACGGTTTTGGTGCTGAGATTTTTCTGAGGATTGCACCACGATACCCGTTGGCAAGTGGGTAATACGAACCGCACTATCAGTCGTGTTAACGTGCTGACCACCAGCACCTGATGCGCGCATTGTATCAATGCGCAGGTCTTCGTTGCGCACTTCAATGTCGATGTCTTCAGCTTCTGGCAGAACAGCGACCGTTGCTGCAGACGTATGCACACGCCCACCAGATTCTGTATCAGGCACACGTTGCACACGATGAACACCAGACTCAAATTTCATACGTGCAAAAACGCCTCTGCCCGTAATTGAAGCAATAATCTCTTTATAACCGCCAACATCTCCTGCACTTTCAGAAAGAACTTCGACCTTCCAACCTTTTAGCGAAGCATGGCGTTCGTACATGCGAAACAAATCGCCACCAAATAGTGCTGCCTCAGAACCACCTGTACCAGCCCTGATTTCAAGGATAGCACTTTTATCATCCGCTGCATCTTTGGGAATAAGCAAAACCTTCAATGCTTCTTCGCAATCAGCCATGATTTGAGTAGCTTCTTGCTTTTCAATTTCAGCAAGCTCTTTCATCTCTGCGTCAGTTTCGCCGTCTTCAAGCATCTCAATCGCACCTTCAAGGTTTGACTGCGCTTCCATAAATTCACGAATTTTTCCAACAACAGGCTCAAGCTCTGAATGTTCTGAAGCCAACTTCACATATTGCTCCGGGTCAGGCCCCTCAAGCATTTCAGCTTCAATAGCGGCATGGCGTTGAAGAAGTTGATCTAGTTTTTCTTGTACGAGCATAAATGGTTTTCCTGAAGCCTATAAGCGAATCTCTATTTGTTATACAGAGATTGGCTTAATAAGGAATACCATGTTTATCAGCAAAATCGCTCAACAATTCAATGATCGACATTTGTGTGTTCTTATCTTCGATGGCAGGTAATAATTCTTTCTGCAGAGCACCAACGTCCAACGCCATTAGCATCGCTTTAACGGGACCAATCGACATAGGCGACATGGAAATACTTTTATAGCCAAGTGCCAAAAGCGCCATCGCAAACAACGGGCGACCAGCAATTTCACCACAAAGTGTAACCTGCGTATTATGAGCATTTGCCTTATCGATGATTTGCTTCAACGCCCTCAAAAAAGGTTTGCTAACAGTACTAAATCGATTTGCAAGATTAACATTACCTCTGTCACTTGCCATAAAGAACTGGAATAAATCATTTGAACCAACAGAAATAAAATCAACCGCCTGCATCAATTCATCAAGCTGATAAAGAAGACTTGGCACTTCCAGCATTGCCCCCAATTCAAGAGCGCGCGGCATTTCATGGCCAAAGCGTGTTTGCAATTCAACTTCATGTTTTATCAAATCACGAACTTGATTAATTTCCCAGACCTCTGTCACGAGCGGCGCCATTAATCGCAAGTTTCTGCCTGCAGATGCTTTCAACAATGCCCGCACTTGAGAACGCAGCAGCGCTGGTCTGTCAAGAGATAATCTTAAGGCGCGCCACCCCATTGCAGGGTTTTCTTCTTGCAACATTTTCAAATAGGGAAGAAATTTATCGCCACCAATATCAAGGGTTCTGAACGTAACAGGTTTATCGCCAGCTTCATCCAGCACATGACGATAAAGTTCTTCTTGTTCGCCAGGTCGTGGAAGCGTTGAAGAAACCATAAACTGAAGCTCGGTCCTGAAAAGCCCAACCCCTTTGGCACCACTTGTTTCAAGTTGTTTTAAATCCATCACAAGACCAGCGTTCATGAGCAAATCAACATCAACACCATCTTTGGTGGTCGAGGGTTTGTTTCGCAATTTTTCATATTGCTTTTGACGCCCTGCCCTGAATTTTATTTTTTCAACATAGGCATTTTCCAAATCAGCAGGAGGTCGCAGCATAACCGCACCTGTTTCACCATCCACAATAATCGGATTGCCTTGCTCTGCATTGGAGACAAAATCTGCGAGCTGACCAACAACCGGAATGCCCAAGGCTCTCGCAACAATAACAACATGAGAATTTGGCGCTGCCTCTTCCAACACGAGGCCTTTTAGTTTGTTACTGTTATAATCCAGTAATTCCGCAGCCCCCATATTACGCGCAACGATAATATGATCACCATCAACGATAGCGGCTTCCAGACCATGTTTTTTGCCAACAAGTTCTCTTAAAAGACGATTGGCCAAATCATCAAAATCATGAGATCGCTCGCGCAAATAAGGATCAGGCTGACGCATCATCCGTGCACGATTATCATTTTGAACTTTCTCAACAGCAGCTTCCGCAGTCAGGCCATTTGCGATTGCTTCTTCCATGCGGCGATTCCAACCACGGTCATGGGCAAACATACGGTAAGCTTCAAGCACATCACGATGATCCCCTTCAGTAGGAACATTGCCACTTTGAAACAATAAATCGATGGAAACCTGAACCTTGACCAAAGCCTCACGCAAGCGTTCAATTTCTTCATCAGCCTTGTCGTTAAAAAGGTTCGTTACAATGACACGTGGTTCATGAAGCACCACATGGCCAAGTCCGATGCCATAAGAAAGAGAAATTCCATCAACCTTAAGTGGCCTACTTAAATCAAGCGTGACACCCTTGGGCGACAGTGCTTCCAGCTCGCCAGTTGCAATCAGCTCACCCAATACCATTGCAGTGGTTTCAAGCGCTTCAACTTCTGCATCCATGTAAACACGATTGGACGTATTTTGAACAACCAAAACTCCAAGCACGCGCCCAGCACGCAAGATCGGCACGCCCAAAAATGCGTTGTAAACTTCTTCGCCTGTTTCTGGCAGGTATTCAAAAGCGGGATGTTTTTGCGCATCATTTAAATTAAGCGCCCGCGCAGAAACAGCGATTGTGCCAACGAGTCCCTGCCCCATACGCAGCGCAGAAACGTGAACGGCTTCCGATTTCAAGCCTTGAGAGGCATAAAGTTCCAGCATGCCATCTGCGCGCAAAACATAAACCGAACACACCTCGGTAGACATATTGCTGGCAATGTCAGCAACAATCGTATCAAGCCGCGTTTGCGGATCATGCGGTTCTGCCATTACTTCGCGCAAACGGCGAAGCAGAACACTAGGGCCTTTGGGTTGAGAGCTCATAATGCCTCCCAATAGGGGCTATTTGCCCAGGTTTCTATTCGTAAAACTACTGAACGGTTTTAAGTTTACTGATTCAAACCATAAACTGAATGCAAGGTACGCACCGCTAACTCTGTATAATCAGCATCGATTAACAGTGAGAATTTAATCTCTGAAGTGGTTATAGCACGTATATTGATGTTCTTGTCAGCTAATGCTGCAAACGCAGTTGAAGCAACACCAGCATGACTGCGCATGCCAATGCCAATAACAGAAATTTTTGCTAAGCCCGTATCACTTTGAAGCGCTTCAAATGAAATATCATCGCGTTCGTCTTCAAGCACCTTAACAGCCTTTTCAACATCCCCTTCAGGCACTGTGAAAGTCATATCTGTTTTGGAGCCATCTTCTGAAACGCTTTGAACAATCATATCAACATTAATATGACTATCTGCAAGGGGGCCAAAAATAGAAGCTGAGATGCCTGGCCTATCAGGGACACGACGCAAAGAAATTTGAGCTTCATCTTTTGTGTAGGCAATGCCTGTTACAACTTCTTTTTCCAAAATCTCATCCTCATCACAAATTAGCGTACCAACCGCCTGATCCGGGTTTATGCTTTCAGGTTCATCAAAACTAGAGCGAACAAAGGTGCGAACACCGTTAATCATCGCCATTTCCACGGAGCGAACTTGTAAAACTTTCGCACCCAAAGATGCCATCTCCAGCATTTCTTCAAACGATATTTTATCCATACGCTTGGCACGGGGCTCAATGCGTGGGTCTGTTGTATAGACACCATCAACATCGGTATAAATATCACAGCGGTCCGCATTAATGGCAGCCGCAATTGCTACTGCAGATGTATCAGAACCACCGCGGCCAAGCGTTGCAATACGATTATCGGGGCCAATCCCCTGAAATCCCGCAATCACGGCGACTTGCCCGCCAGAAATGCGTTCGATCAGCAAATCTGAGTCAATGTCATCAATACGAGCAGCCCCGTGAGAGGCATCCGTTTTCAAAGGTATTTGCCACCCCTGCCAAGAGCGTGCGTCAACGCCAATATGTTGCAAGCCCATCGCAAGAAG
>CALAIO010000207.1 GCA_937923355.1 uncultured Rhizobiaceae group bacterium
ATTAGTGCAGTGCCGACCAGCCATGGCATAAAGGAAGCGTTTTCGACCGGATCCCAGAACCACCAGCCACCCCAGCCAAGTTCATAATAAGCCCAATAAGACCCCATGGCGATGCCTGCTGTTAAGAAGACCCAAGCAACCAATGCCCAAGGACGAACATATCTTGCCCATGCGCCGTCTATTCGGCCGGAAATCATCGCTGCGACGGCGAATGAGAATGTCAAAGAGAACCCGACATATCCGACATATAATAAAGGTGGATGAATTGCCAATCCAATGTCTTGCAAGATCGGATTTAAATCACGCCCCTCGGCAGGCACTTGCGGAAGACGCTCAAAAGGGTTTGAGGTAAAAAGTATAAACAGTAAAAAGGCCAGAGTTACCCAACCTTGAACAGCAAGAACATCAGCTTTCAGTCTTGATGGCAGATTGGTAGCAAAAGCAGCCAGCATTGCAGAAAACAGCGCGAGAATTAAAACCCAAAGAAGCATAGAGCCTTCATGATTTCCCCAAACACCTGTTACTTTGTAAAGCATAGGTTTATCTGAATGCGAGTTCTGCCAGACGTTAGCTAATGAAAAATCTGAAGTTACATAGGCATAAGTCAAAGCAGCAAAGGATAATCCTAACGCCATAAACCCTGCAATTGCAGAAGACGTGCCCGAAGCCATGAGAACTTCATCACCCGTTCTTGCACCCCAAAAAGGTACAATTGATTGCGCCAGCGTAATCGCCAGTGCCAACACCAGCGCATAATGACCAAGTTCAGCAATCATGAGTTATTCTCACCCTCTTGGCCCTTCCAGACTTCCTTCTTCTTCATTACGTCTTCAAGTTCTTTTGGAATATAATTTTCATCGTGTTTTGCCAGTACGTTCTCGGCAATAAAACGTCCTTGAGTGTCCATGGCACCCTCAGCAATGACACCCTGCCCTTCACGAAACAGGTCAGGAAGAATTCCTTCAAAGCTCACAGGAACACTGTTTTCGCCATCTGTCACAACAAATGATATATTGGTGTCTTTCTTGATAACACTACCGTCTGCAACAAGACCGCCTATTCTGAAATTCTGGCCTGGTGAAACTTTTGTACCACTAACAACTTCAGTTGGATCATAGAAAAACACAATCTCATCACGCAGTGCAATACTGACCAAAAATACAGCTAAAGCGATAACTGCACCAATTACGCCAATACCTGCAAATCGTTTTTGCTTTCGTGTCATTGGTTTTCACCATTTGAGGGTTTAAAGTTGTTACTAACAATGTTTTCCAAAACTTGTATGAAAGAAGTGTCGTCAGCAAACTGCTTTCGCGCATTTACCAATGCTGTTTGCGCATCTTCTTTTCTGTTTAAAACCATATAAGAGCGAATAAGTCTTTGCCAACCCTGTTTGTCATTAGGATTTTCTTGCAATTTCTCAGAGAGGTTTGACACCATTTGGCCAATCATTTCCAATCGATCTTCTGCGCTCATACCTTCAGCAGCTTCAAGTGTTGCTTCGTCAACTGCAGGCAACAATGGAGTATTCTCAAGCGATTTGAGTTCAGCAATGCGTCCCTGAATTATTGGCACCCATTCTTCATCGCCTTTTGCTTCATCCAGCATAGCTTGCCAAATTAGCAAGGTTTCATCTGGCTTGTCACTTTGTAGTGCAATAATACCAGTGTAAAATTTTGCAATAGCATTTTCTTCATCAATGGCAAGGACACGGGAAACCAAGTTTTGAGCTTTATCGTTCACTTGACCCTGATTTTTTTCTATATGAGCGTCAGCTAACTTTAACAAAAACTCTGGACTGTCACCCTCAACCCGTAAAACATTTTCATATGAGTTAATCGCATCATCAAAACGCCCCATGCGCATATAAACCGGAGCAACGACTTTCCATCCATTGCTGTCGTCCGGATTAGTTGAAAGACGTTTTTCAGCAACAGCCAAAAGTTCTTCTATTGAAGGCTCGCTACTCACATTTTCAGCAACGACAGGTGGCATTGCTTCTTGTGGAGACCCTACTGAGAGATAAAATGGAAGTGAAAACAAAGGAAGGAAAAGCGCGGCAACAACCACTAAAATCTTATTGGTTGAACTTACATTGAGCGGTTTTGTGTTTTCTGTTGATTTGATAAGGCGGCGCGCTTCTTCTGTTCTTGCAGCTTCTGCAGAGGCTTCATCTAACCTGCCAAGTTCAAAGTCTTTATCAATTTCTAATAGACGAGCTTTGTACAGTGTTTGCTCGCTATCTGTCTCACTTCGTACAGACACGTTTCTACTTAGCAAAGGATAGCAAACGAACCCCATCGCAATAGCAGATAATAATGCTGTTAAAATCCAAAATGTCATTGGAGAACTCATATAGAAAACTTCTATAAAATAAAAGCTGAATACAAAGCATTATGTGTTCAATGGACGCTTTGCCACAATCAATTTTTATCGAGAACTTGTGAGATTAGCTAAGCGTCTGCCAAGTGCCATCTGAGTTGCGACATGCTGTGCCGCTGGCTTCTTGTGGGGTCCCATCAACGTAAATAGTATGCGTATAGCGGCGACAATTCTGACTACCTACCTGATAGGGTTGTTGAGGAACAACTTGTCCTTAAGTGCCATTAGTGCCCTGCCAAGCAACAGGCTGTCCAGCAGGCCCACGTTCCAGTGCATTATATTCAGCAGCAAGAGCAGCATCTTTGCTGCGATTATCCAGGCCTCTACCAATGCTACCACCTATCACGCCACCCACCAAGGCGCCGGCTATGGTTGCAGCTACACGACCCGATCCACCACCAACCTGACTGCCGAGAGCACCACCAGCGATTGCGCCACCAGCCTGACCAATGGTCTCATTACTTGCCTGGCAGCCAGCCACAAATAATGCTCCTGATAAAATCATAGCAGTTAGAGGTGTTTTGGATTTGCGCATCATAGTTTTCCTTAATTCAATCCACTATGGAGGATGAAGGTTGAAAATGTCTAAATTAGGAATTCTTTGTGACTTTTTATCTGATTTATCTGATTTATCTGATTATGTATCTTTTCTACCGGGCAAATGCACAACTGCCTTTAAGCCGCCCATCTTAGATTTAGAGAGTTTGAAGCTGCCATCATATTCATCAACAATATCGCGCACAATTGACAGACCTAAGCCCCAACCAACTTTACCTTCATCAACTCGACCACCACGTTTTTCTGCTTTTTTAATATCAGGAGCAGACATGCCGAGACCATCGTCTTCGACAGTTATTTGTAACTTGCCTTTATTCATTTCAGCGCTGATTTTCATAGCAGAGTTTGCATATTTTGCAGCGTTTTCTATGAGGTTTCCAAAAATCTCCTGAAGATCATGCTCTTCCCCTTCAAAAATAAGCCCTTCATCTTCAAAATCACCATCAATGTCAGTTGCAGGGTTTAATTTGGAAACGACACTACATAGCTTTTCAAGAACTGGATAAAGTGGGGTATTGGCAATAGAGGTTGAGCTTCTTGCCGAAATACGAGCGCGATCCAGATAGACCTGAACTTGACTACGCATCGTATCAACTTGCTCTTTAAATATCGGTTGTTGTTTTTTGGGGAGTTTTTGCAATTCATTTTGCATAACGGCAAGCGGTGTTTTTAAAGAATGCGCAAGGTTTCCTACTTGCGTTCTCGCACGCTCAACGATTGTTGTATTGGATTCAATGAGTGCATTTGTTTGGGTAATTAATGGTTCAATTTCATCAGGGTATTCGCCATCAATTCTTGAAGCCTCACCAGTTCTTACCTTACCCAAAGTTTCAACAGCTTGTGATATAGGTTTGAGACCAAGACGAACCAGCAAATAAGTTGCGCTTACGATGGACAGAGCAAATATTGAAAGTATTAAAGCAAGTCGCCTTGTAAAACTTGCAATTTCTTCATTTAACGAACTTTTATTCGCTGTAATCCTGAAACTGTAAAGCTCATCACCTTCACCCAGAAACACTTGCGCTTCTAAGCCTTGCAAGGTCTGATCAATTTTATCTTTCATCTCAAAACTTCGTTGGAAAGTTTGATCAAGCTCGACAGTTACAGGTATTTTTATTATTTGATCCGCAAGAGATATACTTGCAATTCTTGACGACTGCTCACCTACTTTTTGAACCGACCAATAATAACCGCTATCAAACAAGTTATATCTTGAGTCTCCCAGGTCAGGCAGTCCCATAAGTTCGCCATTTTGATTAACTTCAAATGTTCCCATCAAGTTAAAAATATTTGCAACCAA
>CALAIO010000208.1 GCA_937923355.1 uncultured Rhizobiaceae group bacterium
GGTCGTCCAAAACACGCATGGTACAAATGGAAATGCGATCCCTATTTGCTGGATGCTGTTTTGATGTACGCACAACGCGGACACGGCAAGCGCTCCTCTTACTATTCAGACTACACCTTTGGACTGTGGAATGACGCAGGAGAATTATTACCAATTGGCAAAGCCTATTTTGGCTTTACTGATGAAGAATTAAAGCAGATTGATAACTGGATCAGAAAGAACAAACTCAAACGGTTTGGCCCTGTTCAGGAAGTCAAAAAAGAACTGGTCTTTGAAGTCGCTTTCGACAGCGCACACGAAAGCACAAGGCATAAATCAGGATACGCCCTGCGTTTCCCGCGTATTCACCGTATCCGCTGGGACAAGCCAGCCAGAGAAGCAAATGTAATAAAAGACCTCGCCAAGCTTGTTGGATAAACCTCATATGAAATTCCCGTGAGCATATTGGCCTTTTTACATTGATATTTTAAGGTTCATTTAATTTGTGTAACGAACGCTCTTGAAAGAAAAAAGCACTACAAATCAATGAAAATATTTTCAATCATACTTCTGATAATTCTTGGAGCAGTTGCGACAACGGTTAAAGCTCAATCAGAGGAAGTTGATCTGGAACTTGTCTTGGCAATGGATGCTTCAGGCAGTGTGAGCGAAAAGGAATATCTGCTTCAATTGCGAGGCACGACAGCAGCCTTTAGGGATCTTGAAATCATAGAGGCCATACAGGCTGGCCCAACTGGCAGGATTGCAATCGCGCTTATGCTTTGGTCAGATGCAGCTTTTCCCAAACAAAAAAGCCCTTGGTTCGTTCTAAAGGATCAGACTTCTATCAGTCAGTTCGCAGGTTTTGTAGAAGGTTTTCAGGTTGGCGAAAACAACTCTGTATCGCTTGGCAGTGGCGGAGGAACCGGAATAGGTTCGGGTGTTCAGGAAGCGTTGAAAATGATTGCGGGTAATGGACATACAGGATTGCGTAAAGTTATCGATGTATCTGGCGATGGCATAGAAACCGAATTCGATTTTTCAAAGGGCATCATGATCAGGGATGCCAAACTTTTGGCTGGCCTTCAAAATGTAACCATAAACGGCCTGCCGATTTTGGGTGGTGACTCACCTAATCTTGATACTTATTATCAAAGTGAAGTTATCTCAGGGCCTGGCGCCTTTATTGTTGTCGCCGATGGGTTTGATGATTTTGGGCGTGCCATAAGGCAAAAGCTTTTGAGAGAGATAAGAAGCAATGTTTCAGAAATCCCTGACCCAGTAGAAAAACGCTTCGCTGCAAATCATTAGTCTGCTTTAGGCACAACGACTTCAAAACAAGTGCCTGTTTTGGTCGGTATATACCGGATTAAGCCAGCATGGGAATTTAGCAAGGATTGTATAATCCCCAAACCCATCCCAGTGCCACCACGTTCACGTTTCGTAGTGAAGAATAATTGAAAGATTTTATCTCTGTTTAGATCAGAAATTCCTTCACCATCATCGTGCAACCTTATCAAAATATTCTCTTGTTGTACGTCTGCGTTTATCTCAATTTTTTTCGCACCATGTTCCTTTGAGTTGGCGATCAGATTGGATAGAATAATATCCAGATTTTCTGCAGTAAGGCTGACAGCGCAGTTGTCCGGAAGTGATGTTTTGATAGTAAGTCCAGAAAATTTTTGTTTCAGTAAACCAACCTGCTCGGCTAAATTACTGACGCCCTCATGATCTGAATTATCCGCCTCGGCTAAATCTCTCAAACGCTCAAGCAGTTTTGTAAGCCGTTCGGTGTCACCCATAATATTTGTCAAAAACTTATTGCGTTCCTGTTCGCTCATTTGGTCACTCGCATCACGAAGAAGTTCTGTCGCGCCTTGAATGGAGGTTAAGGGTGATTTGAGTTCGTGACTGACGTGAGAGGCAAACGTGTTGATATAATCGGAGCGATCGTTCAGCTTTTTCGACATTGATAATAAACCTTCGCTCAAGCTTGCAAGCTCGCGAGTCCCATGATGCGCAAGCGGCTCTAGAGCTGTTTTATCACCATTAGCGATACGCTTGGTGCGCGCGTTAAGCGCTTCGATGGGGCCTTTGATGGTTCGTACAAAAACATAAGCAATCACGCTGGTAATCAAGAGCATAAAAATAACTGCAAGCGCAATCTTCCACTTTTGGTCGTAGAGTTCGCGAAGAAAATGGCTTGGTGTTCGCGAAAGATAAACCACGCCAGCGACATGGTTTTCATAAATTACTGGCATGGTCACAAAGACACGAATGCCTGTTCCGCGGCTGATGGTGTAAATCGGTGGCTTGGGGTTTTTGGAAATACGTTGCCTAATCACACTGGCGTAATTGCCGTTGAGCGCTTTCTTGACTTCGTAAACATGTGCAAGCGATTGGCCTATGTGGCTGCGACCGGCAATAATGGTACCATTATAATCAAGCACCCGGAAACCAGCCAGTGTAGTCTTCTGAGCTCGTTCAAGAACAGGATCGAGTAATTTTCCAATTTCTAAATATCTTAAGTCTGGTAATGAATTTGCAGCACGAGGGTCTTGTCTGGGTGGCAAAACAGCATCTGTTGTCAGATCAAGTTGTGCCTCCAGGTATTTGCTGTGCGATGTTTCTTTTTTAAAATCATTCTTTAAAATCCTGACACCACGTTGTGAAGGAGAGAGGAGAGACTTTTCAAGCTGTTCGACCATCAATGCTTCTATGAAAGCCCCTTGAACAATGAGTTCTTGTTCTGTCTCCCTCACAAGCTGGCTGTCATAAAAACGAAAAAGCCATATGCCGGTAATAGGTAGGCAGAGAATAAAAATAAGCATGGATACAACGACCATGCTTAAACTTGGACGCCATTTGTTTGGCGTAATTTTCATGAGGTAGCCATTCCACAAGAACCAAGCCTGAAGCCAATGCCGTGTACTGTTTCTATTGCGTCTTCGCAGCCTGTAGAAGCAAGCTTCGAACGCAAGTTCCTTACATGGCTATCAATCGTTCTTTCAGAAACATGCACATTGTCTGGCCATGCTGCCGTCATGATTTGGTCTCTGGTAAAAGCCATGCGTGGACGTGACAAAACAGTTTGCAGGATATTAAATTCAATTGCTGTAAGGTTTAGGACTATACCGTTATAGTTTGCAGAACGGTGATCAGTATCAAGCGACAACTGACCTTTTGATAAAACGCCCTCAATGTCAGCGTCTACGGGTTGGGCATTGGTACGTTTCAGAATAACGTTCACTCGGGCCATTAATTCACGCGGAGAAAACGGTTTGGTAACATAATCATCACCACCGATTTCCAGCCCCAGAATTCTATCGATTTCATCATCGCGGGCAGAGAGAAAGAGTATTGGTGTTTCCGAAGTTTTTCTGAGCTGTCTACAAACTTCAAGACCATCAATTTCTGGAAGGCCAACATCAAGAATAACCAGATCTATGTCATTTGAAGAAAATTGTTCGAGCGCTACTTTGCCATCGATCGCTGTAACAAATGAATGTCCAGCCTTTTCCAATGCAAAGCTTATAACATCCATAATATGGGCATCATCATCTACAACGAGTATATTTGGCATGAAGTATTCCTGACTTGGTTTCTACTTTATATCGTGCCTTTGGCATTAGGCAAATTGGTTGTTCGGTCTTGGGCTGAAAAATTGGTTTTTGAATTTGCATAAACATCATTTTCAATAAGCCACCATCCAGAGCTTAATATGCTTTTGGGGATTGCGACGCTTATTTCATTCAATCTGTGTTTTATTTTAATATTTTTCATACAGCTAATATGAAGACATCACTTGCAGATAATAAGTTGATGAATATGAGCTTTTCAGCAAGCCTGTGCAGTTTTTATGCAGGCAATACCTAGTCGATGTCGATACGTAGGTATTTTAAAAAATTGTATTATTAATAACATTGGTTAACATATCACAATAAAGTGAAATATGTGATTTTCCTGACGATTAGTTTTGGCTGGGTAATTTATCGAAAGTTGCAAAAATGAAAAACCTTACAGACGGGTGCGATGCTTCTCATGGGATGCTGAAAATGCAAGTAACCCAAAATATTGAATTCGTATTAAAAGAGCTGGAAGCTTTTGCTAAACCAGCCAACAGTTTTAATTCAAACCCTACATACAAGACGCTCTTTAGTTTAAACTTGGCATCATTCTATGAACGTTTTGGATCAGAAAAAACAAAGCTGTTCAGGCTTACGGCAACGCCTTATCTTGAAAATCTGCCTCATTTATGTGTTGTACACACGGTTCCGGAACTTCAAGCGCATGAAGATTGCGCAATGCTAATTGAAGATAAAATCTTCATCAGCCATCAGTATTTCAAAGAATGGCTTATTGCTAAAGATAAGGATTTATATGAGAAGGAAATTTTGGATCTAATATTGTCCAGTCTGGACACAAATAAATATAACATGTCCAATTAAGATTAAACTCCAATCGCAATAGACGCCCCAGTGAAAATAGCACAAATAATCTATTTTGCTCTCATGGCATGAAACTTGAAACAACCATAGCAAATAAAATCATTTGTCTCGTTCTGACACAGGACGAGCATAAAAATGGAAAAAAGCTATGGAAGATAAACTTATCAGGGTTGTTCTAGTCGAGAACCATCCAATAGTGAGACAAGGTCTAAAAACATACCTTGAAGCCAACGCAGAAATAGAAGTTGTAGCAGAAGCAGAAGATGGTTCTGCTGCTATATTTGCATGCGAAAAACACAAGCATGATATTGTAATTATCAATGCTGTTATGCCTGGCAGTGATACATTTCAGGTTATTTCTTCGATCAAGAAGAAAGCCAATAGTAAGATAATCGTTTCTTCCATTGAACAAGACATCAATGTTCTTCATGACATTAGAAAATGTGGAGCAGATGGTTTCATCGGCAAGGAAGCATTAGCAAGCGAATATCTCGCAGCGATTGCCACTGTAAATGTTGGGGGAACATATTTCTCTCAAAACATGGCGGATACCATCTTTCAGGTTTCAAGCGCTACAAGTGAAAAAAGAAATGCCTATGGTCTGACAGGACGTGAGCTGGAAATATTGTCTTTGCTATCAAGCGGTTTTTGCAACAAGGAAGTTGCGAACAAATATGAGCTCTCGGTCAGAACAGTCGAAGCGCACCGCTTAAACATTCGTCGTAAAACCCAGTCAAATACACTGAGTGATCTTGTCCGTATTTCAAGATCTTTAGGACTTGCGAACCTGTCAGGTAATTTGCCGTTTAACCGTTCTGAAAATCTTTATAATGGGCACACACACTGATGCGTGCGCTAGGTTTTTCAAAGGCGTTTGTCATAGGTAGTCTGGTACTAACCAATTTCAGCACACATGCGCTTGCAGCTAAAAGTCTTGAGACCAGCTTGTTAAACACAAAGCAGTCACATCGTTCCAAATTCAGCTCACAGCCTAATCTGGACAAAGGTGAGATGACCTTGCCTGTGCAGGTCTCAATTATTTACGTCATCAAGCAATCCTTACCCGATTTTCTGGCGCAATTGGCATCCAGAAATAATCTTGAGCTTACAATGTCAGAAAGTGTTTCGGGGACGTTGAAAAAGATTTCATTGCCACTTCAAACAGAATTGGTTTTGGAGGAGTTATCCAATTCCTATGGTCTTGAATGGCACATGCAAGGAAAGCATTTGTATGTTTCAAACAGTCTTGAAAACACAAATCGTCTGATCAGCCTTGGCAACTTGAATTTGTTTCAGTTGAAGCAATTGATCTCCAAATCAGGTTTGAACCCTGGTGCAAATAAAATGACATATCTGGAAGACAAAAACGCCATAACGCTAATGGGTTCATCCATGTATATCTCGCGTATCCAAGCATTGATTACCAAGCATCAAAGTTCATCAGACATAAACTAGGAATACAACCATGAAGCCATCCAACCTGATGCAGGTACATGCGGATAAAACTTATAACAATGCAGCCTTAAACAGCGCGCGTTTAGAGGTAAATGAAACAAAGTCGAACAACCCTTGGCTGCTTGTACTTGCGTTTCTATGTGCAATAAGTATCGGAGTAATGCTGGCCGTTGGCATACCTGAAAATATCAAAGAAGCTTATTCAAAATCACCTCAAGGTTCACCGGAACAAAAAGCTATAGTAACGCCCAAGTTCATGGAAGCTTTTGTGTGGACGACAAAATTAAAACTTGAAGATCTCAAACTTAATCACCGTTTGCAAGTAACCACAAACGACGCAAATGATGTGGTCATTAATGGAAGCATTTCAAAACAAGAAGCGTCAAACTGGCAAGCGTTTCTTGGCTGGTATGAAAGCAAGGATGGCTTTCCCGTACTCACACACAACGTGAATGCAAACGCAACCAGTGGCAACATACCTGAGCTTAAATCTGTATGGTTTGACACAAAGCCAACAGCTTATTTCACCGATGGTAGATCGGGAAACATTGGAACATCTTTCGAAGATGGTTGGAAAATAATCAGCATCGAAGCCTGGGCCGTATTCGTAGAGCGCGATGGCAATACCGTGATGCTCCAATACTAAAACGTATTTGGCTTTTTATCTGATATCTTGAAAAATGGTGCGGGTAGAGTGAAAAATAAGTAATTTTCATAGTTGAACATAATAGACCACAGAGTCTTGATCTTATTGTATTATTTGTATTTTTATAGAAAATACCTTCTTATAGCAAACCATAGTTTTGCGATTAAAAAGGTGGTCTGTTAAGTGGTCTAAATTTACACTCTCAATTCAAGCCTTGATTTTCAAAAGTGTAGGCTGAGTGACTAAACGAGATGCATTATCTGCATTAACTGCTAAGAATCTTGAAGCTAGTAAACACGTTGATTATTAAGGCTTATGCTTGTTTAAGTATGATAAGTTTGCTGGTAATTGGTTGATGCTATTAATGGTTAATGGTAAGCGTCGTGAAATGGGGTCGAAACGTGTGCCTGAAGGTATACATATTGGCCACATGTTTTTCGTGCATCATTTAAAATGTCTAGCCCCAATTTTCAGCACCAGTAATTTTATGATTGTCTATTAACGTTTCGGGCACTGGTGGATGCATGTTGAGTACGTGATGAGGTCTTATCTGGGTATATTGTTTGAGCCAGATATTGATTGCAACTTGTGCCTGTTTAATCGACTTGGAACCATTCAACATTTAGAACTTCTCTTCTCAAGGTTCCATTGAAGCGCTCATTAAATCCATTTTCCCATAGAGAGCCGAGATAGATCTGGATAGGGCTTAATTACCAACCCTCATCAACCAGTGTTGCAGTGCGGTAACGATGAACTCAGGACCATTGCCTGAGAGGATGTATTGCAGCTTTCCTTTTCGAAGCAGGAACTCGTAGAGTGTTTCGAGCACGTCATTGGCATTCATCTTAGGTTTTGCAGCCACGCACAGCCCTTCTTTGGTATATTCATCTAATACGGTGAGCATCTTGTAAGGCCTTCCAGTACTTAACTTGTCGTGCACGAAGTCAATAGACCAGACATGGTTCTGATACTTTGGGCGTAACCGGATGATAGATGCATCCTTATGGTAAAGCCGTTTGCGCTTCTTATTGCGTTGTGGAATCTTCAAACCTTCTTCGCGCCATAAACGCTCAATCTTCTTATGCGCTGCACGGCAAGCAATTGCGTAGAAAATGCTGAGAGTGATTGACGTGCCATGCCTCAATGCGCAGCAGTTGGGTGATGTTACGATATCCGTATTGACCATATTGCTTGGCCTGGCGGATCATTGCGAGACGTAGCTCGTCTTCATTGTTACGATCAATAGCCGCGTAGCGCAGCGTGGAATGACCCATGCTACCGAACTTCTTAAACCAATCGTAATAAGTAGGATTGCTGACCCCAACTGCACGATATGCTGATTGGACATCCATC
>CALAIO010000209.1 GCA_937923355.1 uncultured Rhizobiaceae group bacterium
GTGTTAGTTCACGCTGTTCAACATCCGCACCTGAACGCCAGCCTTTACCGTCAATCACCTGCTCATTGGCAAGCACGGTCATGTCTACTGGATCCCAGTTTACTTTTGCATTTTTGCGGTAAACCAAACCATGTTCAAGGAAATCAAGAAACAGGGATTGTTGTTGCGCGTAATATTCCACGTCACAAGTTGCAAATTCACGGCTCCAATCCAGTGACAACCCCATGCTTTTAAGCTGAGTGCGCATTGAGGCAATATTGTCGTAAGTCCAACCCTTTGGATGGGTATTGTTTTGCATGGCTGCATTTTCGGCCGGCATGCCAAAAGCGTCCCAACCCATCGGGTGTAAAACTTCATAACCTTTTGCGCGTTTATAGCGCGCAACAACATCACCCATCGTGTAATTGCGAACATGCCCCATGTGTATTCGCCCTGATGGGTATGGGAACATTTCCAAAACATAGTAAGGGGTTTTACCGTTATCCAATTCAGTATTGGTTTCAAACAGTTTTTTCTCATCCCAGATTTTTTGCCAATGGGTTTCACTTGCGCGTGGATTGTAGCGTTCTGTTGTCATTTTACGGTTTCTATTTGAATGCTTTGAGTTGTGTAATATATCTTGATAAAGACCTTCACCAGAAAACAGTCAAAGCGTCAACCTTGATGACCTTTGCAAGCAAAGAGAAACGCATGTCAAAACATAATTCTAGCCCAGAAAATTATCATCATGTGCTTGGTGAAATGAAAACACACAGTAAAAAGCATGAAGTCGCCATGCCGACGTTGGTTTGTGTTTCAAAAACTTATGATGCAGATGCTATTCGGCCTGTCTTAGATGCAGGTGCGCGTGTCTTTGGTGAAAACCGTGTTCAGGAAGCGCAAGGTAAATGGCCTGAACTAAAAGCTGCAACGCCAAACATTGAATTGCATTTGATTGGCCCGCTTCAAAGTAACAAAACAAAAGAAGCGGTTGCGCTGTTTGATTGTATTCAAACAGTGGATCGCGAAAAGATTGCCAAGTCTATTGCCAAGGAAATGAAAGTTCAGGAGAAAAACCTGAAGCTATTTGTTCAGGTGAATACTGGTTCTGAATCACAGAAAGCAGGAATTTTGCCGGATGAGGCTCTTGGGTTCGTCAAATTTTGTCAGACCGATTTGGGTTTGGAAATAGAAGGCCTGATGTGTATTCCACCTTTTGATGAAAACCCTGGTCCTCATTTTGCATTGCTTAGAAAGCTTTCGCATGAAGCTGGCGTTGAAAAACTCTCTATGGGCATGTCAGCGGACTATTTAACCGCTACAGAATTTAACGCGACACATGTACGCGTTGGTAGCGGTATTTTTGGTGCGCGAGATTATTCCAATATTTGAAAACGTTTAGCCTTGAATAATCATAATCGTTTGATCGGATAGTAAGGGCAATAGTTCCTGCATATGCTCAGGATCAATCGCAACACAGCCTTCCGTTGGTTTTAGCTCTGGGCTTGTATGATGAAAGAATATAGCACTGCCCAAGCCGCTTACCGCAGGTTTGATATTATAATCTAGAACGATGCAAACGTCATATAGTCTGTCATCTCGCATCATCACCTCATGTGAGGCATCAAAGGGAAGTTTTACAAGTGCATTATAATTTTCATGTTCTGGCGCATCGCACCAGCCATCATCCTTTTCAATGGTTGAAAATGAAAGTTTTGACTGAGGAAGCGTTATGCGATCTTGTCTGTTAAATCCGTAAAGCAGCCTGAAAGAACCGATTGGCGTCGCACCGTCACCCTCTTTTTTGTCACTGGTCAGTCCCGATCGACCCAAACAACAGGGGATGGTTTTATCATTATAGGTGAATAATCCTTGGTGGATTTCACCATCTACTTTTTTTCTGACATGGATAGTTTTTAGCATCTTGGTTGAACTCACGCAGTTTCACAATATCTATCAAATTATCACATGGACGTGTAATACCGCGATATGGCCTTACATTCCTGTTAAATCGTCATTATTGAAGGTATTGATTATTATAATGATATTGTCCAACATATATACTGTAACTGAGGAATATTATGGCTACCAAAAATATTTTACTTGTTGATGATGACGACGATCTAAGAGATGCGCTAACCGAACAGTTGGCGCTTTATGATGAGTTCACCATCATGACGGAATCAAGCGCCACCAAAGGTGTTAATACAGCCCGCTCTGAACAAATTGATCTTTTGGTCATGGATGTTGGGCTTCCTGATATGGATGGCCGCGAAGCTGTGAAAATTCTCCGCAAAGGTGGCTTCAAAGCGCCGATTATCATGCTAACAGGTCATGACACTGACTCAGACACAATTCTTGGTCTTGAAGCTGGTGCAAATGATTATGTTACCAAACCTTTCCGCTTTGCAGTATTACTCGCACGTTTGCGCGCGCAACTGCGCACGCACGAACAAAGTGAAGATGCGATTTTCAATATTGGTCATTACACTTTCCGCCCATCACAAAAACTATTAACTGAGGAAGACGGTAATAAAGTTCGTCTGACTGAAAAAGAAACTGCGATTATGAAATATCTTTATCGCGCAGAACAAAAAGTTATCAGCCGCGATGAACTGCTGGAGCAAGTTTGGGGCTATAATTCTGGCGTTACAACCCATACGCTTGAAACCCACATTTATCGCTTGCGTCAAAAGGTGGAAAAAGATCCTTCAAATGCGAGGTTGCTTGTAACTGAAGGTGGAGGCTATAAACTGGTTCCGTAGGTGTTTTCCCTGATTTGGTTATCAGGGTCTCTAACACGCTACCAATAAATGGAATCAGGCGATGTCACTCGAAGACGATATAAGTTTATTGAGCAAGATTGAGTTGTTCAGCGATTTTGACGCTGAACACTTGCGTCTTATCGCTTTTGGTAGTCAGAGAATGTCTTTTTCCAAAGGCCACGAACTCTTCAGGGAAGGCCAGTCCACAGATGGTGGTTATGTAGTAGTTTCAGGAAGTGTTGATTTGCTCTCATTTCAAGACGGACAATCAAAACTGCTTTCGACTTTTAAAGCTGGCAGCCTTCTTGGAGAAATAGCGCTAATTTCAATTAATAAACGCGTTGGTACGGCCGTGGTCAGTTCTGATTGTGAGTTGATGAAAATCTCACGCGTTATGATGCACAGAATATTGAATGAATACCCCGAGTTGGCTGTTTCCCTACAGAATAAAATTTCTCAATCAATTTTGAAATTCACCAAGGACCTGGAAAAAATCAGAATTTAATCAAGATCAAATTCAGCGATTACGGGCACATGGTCGGATGGCTTTTCCCAGCCGCGTGCTTCTCTTAGAATAGAGATATTGGTCAGATTTTCATTAAGCGATGGACTTCCCCAAATATGGTCCAGTCTACGCCCTTTATCTGCACCGTCCCAGTCTTTTGCCCGGTAACTCCACCAGCTATAGATGACTCCATCAGTTGAGATTTTTTGACGAACAAGATCAGACCAGCCGCCTTCATCGCGGATACGATCCAGAAATTCTGTTTCAATTGGTGTGTGGCTCACAACTTTCAATAGTTTCTTGTGAGACCATACATCGTTTTCATGTGGTGCAATGTTGAGATCACCAACCAGAATATTCTCAACGCCTGAATGGTCATGAGGCAATTCGAGCATTTCGTTCAAAAATTTAAGCTTGTGATCAAATTTTGGATTTTTCACAATATCTGCTTCATCGCCACCTGCAGGCACGTAGAAATTATGAATTTGAAGTTTTCGCCCACCTGCTTCTACTTGAGCAGAGATATGGCGTGTATCGCCCATTGCTACATAGTCTTTACTATAGCTTTCGGTAAGTGGGCGCTTTGATACAGTTGCAACCCCGTGATAACCCTTTTGTCCATGCACAGCCATGTGCTCATAGCCGAGTTTTTTAAAATTCTTGGATGGGAATTGGTCGTTCTGGCATTTTATCTCTTGTAAACATAAAACGTCAGGTTGGTGCTCTTCCAGAAACTTCTCAACAAGGCCAATGCGCAAGCGAACAGAATTAATATTCCAGGTGGCAATTTTGAAAGGCATGGAGAGTTCCCTGTAAGTTTAAAAATAAAAGCTTACAGGATGTTTCCATTATGAAAAAGCAGTAGCCGTAATTATCCAGACTAATTACGGGTGCCTCTGTTATGAATTTCAGATTTGTTGACAGCAAATTTTGTGTTTGAAATCTTGATGTTTTTCTTCACGTTAAAAATCATCACGGAAGTTTCTTTGCCCTGTGCGTCCTTGATGGTCCACTGTCGCAAATCCTGACTCTGCGGATCAAACAAAAGCGTAATTTCAGAATCGCCGAAAATCTTCTTATCACCCATCACAACAGTCGTAACATCCTGTCCCGCTTCAACCTTGCGAATCGATTTGTCTTTAATATCGATCTTGTTGCTCAGCAAAAGGCTTAGAGGCGTTTTATTTAATGGATAGTAGTTTGTTGTTTTCAGCTTCTTGTTTTCAACAGCAAGTGTTTTGCCGTTAGAAATAACCGTGATTGGTGACGGGTTTTCATAGTTGAATCTGATTTTGCCGGGGCGCTTGATTAAGAATTGTCCGCCAGTTTGTTCGCCATTGGGTCCGAATTGTACAAATTCGCCAGTCATGGTTGGAACGCTCTTGAAATGATTACTAATCGCTTCAATAGCCTGCTTTTTGTCATTTGCCACAACTGGTGTTGCAACAATGTTCATTGCC
>CALAIO010000210.1 GCA_937923355.1 uncultured Rhizobiaceae group bacterium
GCAAGACAAAGACCACGCGCCTTAAACGAACCAGTTGGCAAACGACCTTCGTCTTTAATGATTGCCTTTCCTGGCTTTGCACCCAAAACATGTGCACTTTGTTCAAGCGGGATCAGCGGGGTTACCACTTCACCCAAAGAAATACGGTTTTCCTTCTTGGTTACAGGTAGTAATTGCTCATAGCGCCAGAAGCCTGGTTCTTTTGAATTTTCAATTGACTCGCGGCTTACGTTTTTCTTGATTGCATCAAGATCGTAACGAACTAGTAATGGTCGACCAGCTTCAGACAATTCATGCACTTTACCAGATTCATAGGTTTTGCCTGTCAATGAGCATTCCAGATGAGAAACGAATGTTTCACTCATAGTATTTTCTTTCTAAAAGAGAGGAGAGATTTAAGAGATTGCGAAAGTCGCTTCAACTTCAACAGATGCGTTCATTGGCAATGCTGCAACACCAACGGCTGCGCGCGCATGAACACCCTTATCGCCAAGCACTGCACCGATGAATTCTGATGCACCGTTTACGACCTTTGGATGGTCCGTGAAATCTGGTGTTGAAGCAACAAATCCACCCAAACGAATGCACTGAACAATACGTTCCAGATCACCACCACAGGCGACCTTGATTTGAGCTAGAATATTAATCGCGCAAACTTGTGCTGCTGCTGCGCCTTCTTCCACTGTCACAGTATCGCCTAAGAGACCTGTTTGCGTAAGCGCGCCACCTGCCAATGGCAACTGACCCGAAACAGTCACAATACCATTGTGTACAACGTGACCAACGTAAGCTGCTACTGGTGCCGGTGGTTCCGGGATTGTGATGCCCATATCGGCAAGGCGTGTTTCTATAGTACTCATGATATTTCCTTAACTAAACAGAGTGCATTTTATAAATCTTGGCCAAGCGTAATGTAACGCTCCAGATGATGGTCTGTATCTCCAAACAGATGATCAATCATAATGATGTGTTTGGCAAAGTGCCCAACAGAGTATTCCCATGTCATTCCCATGCCACCATGAATTTGTATAGCTTCTTCTGCGACTTGTCGGCCTACAGTTCCGACAAGATATTTACACGCAGAAACCTCGCGCTCACGCAACTTGCGCTCTGAACCAAGATTGCCAGCCGCATTCATGACGCTGGAACGCACTTGCTCAATCTCAATTAGCATGTCTGCCATACGGTGTTGCAAGGCCTGAAACTTGCCAATCGGAACACCAAATTGTTTGCGCTGTTTTGTGTATTCAACGGTGAGTTCTGTTGCCACAGTCATGGCGCCAAGGGCTTCTGCACAGATTGCGCTAATCCCAACAGAATACGCCTGCTCAATAAGCGCGTACCCTTCATTCTTTTCGCCCAGTAAAATACCTTTTGCATTTTCAAAACTAACTTCCGCTGCGCCGTAACCATCGAGCGTACTATAGTTTCTGGTTTGCATTGCATCGGACTTTTCAATCAAGAAGCAAGAGATGCCATGCTCTTTGTCAGTTTCACCAGATGTTCTGGCAGACACCACATAATGCGTTGCCGTGCCACCCCCCAACACAACAGACTTACTGCCTGATATCAGCCAGCTATTACCGTCTTGTTTTGCAACTGTTTCTACTGAATTGAGTTCATACCTTGATGATGGTTCGCCATGCGCCAAGGCCAAAATGCTTTCGCCTGCAATTGTTTTTTCAATCAAGGTTTCGTTACCGCCCGCTTTTGCCAATACCATTCCAGCCAGAAGCGTCGGTAAGAAAGGCTCAACAACCAGATGTTTACCCAAAGCCTCGAAGACAACCATGAGGTCTGCGCCCTCACCTCCAAAGCCTCCAACGTCTTCACCAAATAAAGCACCGATGATACCCAGTTGAGAAAACTCTGACCACATCTGAGACGAATATCCACCATCTTGCATGACAAAGCCGTGGCGTTTTTCAATGTCGTAATTATCAGCCAGAAAACGCTCAAGCGTTTCTGCGAGCATTCGCCGATCATCGTTTAAAGCAAAATCCATACCCTATAATCCAAGCTTTGTTTTGGTGATAATTTCACGCTGGATTTCATTCGAGCCTGCATAGATCGACATCTTTCGATTGTTGAAATATTTGGCAGCGATGGCATTGGCATAGTCAGGGCCAATCGGTTCTTCGTTATAGCCTTCCTCCATCGCTTCTGAAGAAAACGGCAATGCAAAAGGCCCTAGCGCGCGTCGCGCAAGGTCGTTTAGCTCTTGCCTAATAATTGTACCTTTGACTTTAAGCATCGAGCTTTCAGGCCCTGCAGCGGCACCTGAATCTGTATCAACAAGAATGCGCAGGTTTGTTGTTTTCAAAGCATTCAGGTCGATCTCAACTTTGGCCATTCGTGCTGCAAAATACGGATCCTGACTAAGCGATTTACCAGACTTTTTCTGCTCCGATGCAATGCGTTTAAGCTTTTCAAGCGCTGCATTGGAATTCCCAATATTAGCTGTCCCAGTGCGCTCATGTGTCAGAAGATACTTGGCATATGTCCAACCTTTGTTTTCTTCACCCACAAGATTACCAACTGGCACTTTGACGTTATCAAAGAAAATTTCATTCACTTCATGTTCGCCATCAATCAGAATAATTGGGCGAACCGTGACACCAGGTGTGTTCATATCGATCAGCAAAAACGAAATGCCTTCCTGGCGTTTGCCTTCTGTAGAGGTGCGTACCAGACAGAAAATCCAATCCGCATATTGACCTAGTGTCGTCCATGTCTTTTGACCATTCACGATGTAATGATCGCCTTCACGAACTGCTGAGGTTCTGAGTGAGGCCAAATCCGAACCGGCACCAGGTTCTGAATACCCCTGACACCACCAATCTGTACCATCTAAAATGCGCGGAAGATAATGGGCTTTTTGGTCTTCATTGCCGAATTTCATCAGCACAGGTGCCAACATATTAAGTCCGAAGGGAACAGTGCGCGGCGCCCCAGCAGCCCAACATTCCTCGTCAAAGATATGTTTTTGAACCGCAGTCCAGCCCGTGCCGCCATATTCTTTTGGCCAGTTTACGGCAAGCCAACCCTTGTCGTTTAAAACCGAATGCCATTCAACCATATCTTCTTTGGTAAGACGCTTGCCCAGTTTTACTTTTTGCGACAATCTTGATGAAAGGTTTTCTTTTAAAAAAGTCGCAACTTCATTTCTGAAGCTTACCTCTTCAGCACTAAAAGCCAGATTCATTCAAACTCTCCTCTAATCAGATTGGATTAGTGTATGAGAAGAGTAGTTGTTTTAAAAGCCGCTTTCCCTAATTAATACTGAGGCAATTTGACGAAAAACTCGGTCAGCGAAACTCTGAGGCTCTGCTTCAATTACTGCCAAACCACGCGTTATAGATTGCTTTTTCATATCCTTTACCTCTGAAGTCATCGATAGTTCTATTTTAAACCACGAACCATGGGGTATAAGTTTTTCTTCCTCCTCTTGTGTTGTCGGCACCAGGCCTCCTTCTTGTTCAGACAGGATTTCTTCTTCAAGAGCGCTTTCAGCAATCTTTGAAATTGATTTCACTTCAACTGGCAGTTTTTTTTCAATGAAGCCGTCGGGTATGAAAAACCCCTTTTGCCCTACTTTCATACGTGCAACGCTGGCAGCATCTGTTATGCCGATAAGACTGATTGAGTCTTGCTTGATAAGCATGCCGAGACTTTTTGTTTGCGCCAGCCATTGGTTCGTATGAAGTTCACGATCAATGTTTACCAAGAGTCCATCAAAGGGCGATTTTACAGTCATGGATTGTTGTTTTTCTTGTAAACCCAAAAGCTTTTGAAATTCTGCTTCATACTCTTCTTTTATGATGGTTAGAGAGGATAATTCCAATTCACTTGCACTGGATCGGCTGAGTCTTGTTTCAAGCATTTGCAATCTTTTTTCCGAAATACGTAGTTCAGCATCAAGCTCAGGAGAATTTATTCTTATAAGAATGTCTCCTTGTTTTACCTGTTTTTGATTTTCCAAACTTGAATGCAGCAACATGCCCTGCGCTGGCGGATAGAGACTAAACTCATTTGATGATTTATAAATTGCAGGGATATCAACTCTTGAAGACCATGGGATAAAAAACGCTAAAATCAATAAGGCAAAAACAGAGCCAGACAATATGCTTTGAAATGTTTTATAGGTGGCTCGACTGGCCCACCAGTTTTTTAACTCACGCCAAATTGGCAATATAATGAACCAGGCAATTTCTACCACAAAAAGAATGATGCCAATAATTTTTACGAAAAACCCATAAACCAGAAGTGCAATGCCAAGAAAAAGAAAAAACCTGTAAATCCATGTTCCCCAAGCGTGGAAGACAAGAAACTTTTGCAGGTTTAGGCTCACCGCCTCTGGTGGTGGTAATTTGGGTCTAAACAGGATTTCCCGCATACGCCATTTGGCAAAGTTAAAACTTCTTTCTTGCAAATTTTCAAAGCCCAGCGCATCGCTCAATATATAATAACCATCAAACCGCATAAACGGATTGAGATTCACCAACAAACTTAATACCCATGATAAAGTTGCCGTTGTGAAGGCAATGGAACGCATTGTGCCATCGGGTAAAAATACCCAAAGAAGTGTTGCGATAATCGCTATGGCGAGTTCGATCAAAATACCTGCCATGTCAATCATCAAACGTTGTTTTCGATCCTTCAACTTTACAGCTGAGGTCGTATCCGTAAACAAAACCGGAAACAAAACCAAAAAGGCAACACCAATAATCGGTACTGACACGTTGTATTTTTTTGCCATGAACGCATGACCAAACTCATGCAAGAACTTTAAGATTATAAGGCTCAATCCATAATATGCAGCCCCTTCAAAAGACAAGAAAGCAAAGAAGGTTGAAGTGAATACCTCCCATTGTCTTGAAACTAGGTAAAGCGACAATATTGCAAGCAGCGTAAATGTTTGAATTGCTGTTTTGGTAAAAAGAAATCTTACGAAAGGCCACCCGGCGTCGAGAACTGGTTGCGGGTTGAAAAGCGGAATTTTGAAAAACAAATAACCATGCAGAATTGTCGAACCCAATCCTTTTTTTCGTGCGTTTTCCTGTTCGTAGTAAGAGGTAGAATCTCCGCTTGGAGGTTCCTCAGTGAGCTGATTGCTGTATAAAAATTTTATGGTTTCTTCGACATCATCTTTTTCAATTGATTTACGCAAATGCTCAGAAGCCAGCTTGCAAAATGCCGGTAAAGAAATGCCTCGCCATAAGCTCAGCATTTCAAAAGTAGCTTCGCCAACCCTGAAAAACTGATTGCGTAAAGGATCGTGAATTAACCAACTTGGCGCACCATTTAAAAAGCACCCGCCTCTTTCAATCCGAAGATCTTCGCGAAGCATTGGTAATAAGTTTTCCTCAGTTTGCATCTGCTAAACACCAAAATATTGCCTGATTCCAGACAAGGGTTTTCTGAGAATATTAAAAACAAGCGGCACATTATCTCCAGATATTTGAGCCGTTCCCTGCAAGCCTATTCGCAATTTATGACCATCCTCATTAGATTTATCTTCGAGCCTGGCAATGATTGGAAAAACAAGAGGATCACCTGTCGATTTTTCTGCCCTATAGCTCTTTGCAGCTATCTTTACATCAAAAGGATTGATTGGATCAGAATCGAGAAATATGCGTGCAGCAACCTCTTGGCCAAGGATAATTGCATCGCTTGCAGGAACCTTTATTTTAAATTCAACATGCTCTGGATTGGCAATACGCATAATTCTTTCTCCCACTACGACTGGCTTTCCTATCCAATCATCTTTGGTGGAGAAAAGCACAAGCCCTTCTCTTGGAGATTTTAATTCAACCAAATCCAATTGCTCTTTTGCAAAACGCGTTTCTTCAATTGCAAGTTCGTATTCTGCTTTGGTGATAGCAAGGTCACGGCGACCATCGCCACTACCAAACGCCGACTGCGAAGCGCGTTTGTATCTGGCGTTTGCAATAGCCATATTTCTGCTTGCAATCTCTAACCTGTTTTTAAAATCAAGCGCATTATAACTTAAAAGCAAATCGCCTTTATTAACCTGACTGTTGGGTAATATGTGAACTTCTTCGACAACGCCTTGAATGGGGGCAGCTATTACAAATGCGTCACGAGCAACAATTTCCACTGGTGCCAGAACTGTAAGCGGCACCGGTATGAAGCCCGTCAGAAACAAGAGGCAAGCTGTTATGATAAAATTTCGTTTGGAAAATAATGTCCACCCTGTTTGCGAGGCAGGTTTCAAGGCTGACCAGGCGTGGGCATACGTGCCTGCCAATCTGCTAGCCAATGACAAATCTTGTTCGGTTAACTTGCGATCTGAAAGGATCGTCATTCCACCAATGTGAATTTTGTTCTTGTTTTTAAAAGGCAAGTAACAGGCTTCACCAAAGGCATAGTCCTGACTTTTTTCTTGTTCTTTAAAAGTTATTGCAATTGCAGGCTGTTCTTCTAACGCCTGTTTGTTCAAACTTGCTCTAATTTGAGAATGGAAATATTTAACCAAAGGCGCATTAGTATTTACTTGTGAGACGGAAGAAATTTTTTCTATTCGCCAACCCGATTTCATCGGGTTTCCGCGATGCACAATAATCTGGTTACATGGAATAAGTTT
>CALAIO010000211.1 GCA_937923355.1 uncultured Rhizobiaceae group bacterium
GATGATCATGTTGCTGCTTTAAGTTGCTTTCGCATGTCGGCCAAAGCTTTTGCGGAACGTTCTTTTGTAAGTCGCATCGCGGTCAATCCGTCTGACGAATTATTGGCCGTAGCTGATCAGGCGCTACAACTTGATATCCAAAATATAAGCAGACTTGCTGCCAGAAAATTTTTTGAAAATAACTTTGACCCCTACACGTATAAAAAAGAACATGGATTTGTAACCGCTTACTTTGAACCGGAAGTGGAGGCATCCCGCGTTAAAACAGAAGAATTTTCTTATCCGCTATATCGACGTCCACATGATCTTGTAAAACTCGATCCTGATAATAAGCCTAAAAATCTCGATCA
This sequence comes from uncultured Rhizobiaceae group bacterium, assembly GCA_937923355.1. The sequence continues at coordinate 351 of CALAIO010000211.1, forward strand.
ATCTTTGGAGTGGGCACGCGAGACTGACGATGGTCTGGTTGAGTTTTATGACCGTGGTCAAATTGACAAGGGCGCACTGGATGACCGCGAACTGGAGCTCTTCTGGCTCAAATCTGTCGTTGAAGGTTTTTATATTCACATTCAGGGCTCAGCACGTTTGCTGTTTCGCGATGGCACATCTGCACGTGTTTCATATGCTGGCAAAACGGGTCATCCATATACGTCCATTGGCAGGCTTCTTGTTAAAAGAGGTATCATGCCCCTTGAAGATGCGAACATGGTCAACATCCGTGCCTGGCTGGAAGCAGATTTGAAACGTGGCATTGAAGTCCTGCACAACAACCGCTCATTTATTTTCTTTACAGAGCTGGAAGGCCACGACCCGGATTTTGGCCCAATTGCTGCAGCAGGTGTTCAACTGACAGCAGGCAGGAGCCTTGCCGTTGATAAGTCGGTTCATGCCTATGGCACACCGATTTGGCTTTCAACCCATGAACCGCTGCCGGGTCAGTCGAACTCTTATCAGCGATTAATGATTGCACAAGATACAGGCTCAGCGATTGTTGGCGAGCAACGCGGTGACATTTTCATCGGTTCTGGCAAAGAAGCTGGGACATTAGCTGGAAGCGTTCGCCATTATACGGATTTTATAGCGCTTTATCCAAAAGGTGCATAATTATGGCCAAGAAGCGCAAGGAAGATCACGAACTTTGGGAACGGGTAAAGCGCACCACAAAACCGCTTCACAGCAATCGCGCCAGTCTTGAGTTCAAGGCTGAGATGGGTGAAATGAATGTCGCGCGACCAGAAAAAATTCGCGGGGTCCCACGCATTATACGACCATATGCGCCTGAGCCGATTGTAACGGTTTCCCTTGCCCCAAAACCATCCTTGCTTGATCAGTCTGTAACGAGAAAGATTGCCAAGGGACGGACCGGCATCGAAGGTCGTATAGATTTACACGGCATGACACAGGCAGAAGCCCATTCAAGATTATTCAGATTTTTAGAAAGTTCGTACCAGCAAGGCAAAAGAACAATTCTTGTGATTACGGGAAAGGGTGTTCGCGGTGAGGGGATTTTAAGACAAGCGGTCCCGCGATGGTTATCCGAACCAGAGTTTAGAAAATTTGCCAGTGGTTATCACGAAGCGCATGTTAGTCACGGTGGGGGCGGCGCTCTTTATGTCAGGCTTCGAAATCCTGTAAAGGCCTCAGGCAAATGACGCCCTTTGGACTAAAAATGCGTGAGTTGCGCGACTCAAAGAATGTAAACCAGAAACAAATGGCGAAGGATTTAAAAATCTCTGCTGCCTATTTGTCAGCTCTAGAACGCGGGCACCGTGGCATTCCAAGCTGGCAATTTTTACAACGTGTCATTGGGTATTTTAATATCATCTGGGATGAAGCAGAAGAATTGCAAAGACTGGCCGCAACTTCTCATACCCGCGTTGTAGTTGATACAGAAAATCTTTCCGCAAGTGCTACTATGCTCGCAAACTCTCTTGCAAATGAGATTGATAAATTATCAGAGCAGGACTGTGATGAAATATCTGAAAAACTATCTGAGCTTTCAAAAAAATCTATTTCAAAATAGCTTCAAGTTCTGAACGCTTTTCATTGACCAGCCAGCCATAGTAATTTTCTTTTGGAAGTCCACCCTTGGACTTTGCTTTGCGCGCGCGGTTTCTAACGTCACCCAAATTATAAAGCGTAGACGTGATGCCAGGATTATCAGAAATATCAAAACCGCCAATGGTCTTGTAGGAATCAATAGAAACCCGAATAACTGCTGCCATATATTGAAGCGTTGAATCAGGCTCCATAATGGTTTTGTAAACCTCATTTGCTTTGCTAGCAGCAAGTTTCTTTTTGCGGCTCTTTTTTGCTACAACATCGGTTACTTGCAGCGCGGTTAGTGGATTAATTTGACCAAGCCCAAAAGTTTGGCCAGCATAAAATGGCTGAAAAAATACTTTGCCAAAACGGTCATTAGGCCATGTGATCCCATCCACTTTCTTACCCTGAAACTTTGATTTCCAAACACCTTCGCGGCATGCCCAAAGATCATAAGAATCCCTTGAACCTTCACACTTTGAAAATTCAGAGCGTTTTACAAATTTGGTGATTGTTTCACCAGCATGTTCAAATTCGATATCCGATTTGAAATATGAAATCGCTTTCACATAATACGTTTGAAGGTGATCAAGTGCGTCTACATTGTAAGTATGTTCTCCCACCAACGCGCCGACGATATGAATGGGGTCAATGCTATATTGCTTGGCAGCTTTTTTTATTTTGCCTTGGAGCTTTTTGTCTGACCTGATCAAATCGCGAATTTTTTCGTATTTGGCTTGAAAACTTCCATTGGTAGAGCGTGTTCGCGAAACAGAAGTCGATGGTATCTTAGGCTGAGATGCGCTTCGATTTCCCGCAGGAACCTTCGTCACTGCAAATGACGGTGTTGGAAGGCTTGTTCCAAGCAAGCAAATAGTCAGAAAAGATAAAATCTTACGCTTCAAACTGAAAAATCCTCCACAACCCAAGTTGACCCAATGTCAATTTCTGCAAATTGCATAATTTTAACATTGGAGTCGATAGATATATTTCAAAATTTTCGTGAGATTGTCAGCAAGGTTAAAGGATGTAACGGCTTAAATCGACATCTTTTGAAAGTTCGCCCAAATGCTTCTTCACATATTTAGCGTCAATCTTGACATCTTCATCCGTTAAATCGGGCGCAGTAAAGGATATCTCATCAAGCACACGTT
>CALAIO010000212.1 GCA_937923355.1 uncultured Rhizobiaceae group bacterium
AGCGTCAAGGGCTTCATTGTCACGGGTTATCCATGGTAAAGAAAGCCTATTCAACAATCGGAGAAAACACGTGAATATTCTGCTTCTTGGTTCTGGTGGTCGTGAACATGCTTTGGCTTGGAAATTGGCGCAATCGCCGAAGCTTTCCAAACTCTATTGCGCGCCGGGCAATGCTGGTATTGCGCAAGTTGCCGAATGCGTGGCGCTTCAAGTGACCGATCATGCGGGTATTCTGGGTTTCTGCAAGGAAAATGATATCTCATATGTGGTTATCGGCCCGGAAGGCCCCCTTGTTGATGGGCTTGCCGACGAGCTAAAAGATGCAGGCATTGGTGCCTTTGGTCCTTCCGCTTATGCAAGTCAGCTGGAGGGTTCAAAAGGGTTTACCAAAGACCTGTGTGCTGAATTTAACATTCCAACTGCTGCCTATAAACGTTTTACCGAAGCAACAAGCGCCAAGGCATTTTTAGATGAAATGTCCATTCCGGTTGTGATTAAGGCAGACGGCCTTGCGGCTGGCAAAGGTGTGATTATTGCCGAAACGCGCGAGCAGGCAGAACAAGCGATTGATGATTGTTTTGAAGGTTCTTTTGGCGAAGCTGGCCATGAAGTGGTGATTGAAGCTTTTCTTGAAGGCGAAGAGGCAAGCCTGTTTGCGCTTTGTGATGGGCAGACTGCAATGCTACTTGGCACTGCGCAAGATCATAAACGTGTTGGCGATGGTGATACGGGGCCAAACACGGGCGGCATGGGAGCTTACTCCCCTGCTCCTGTCATGACCCAGGAAATGATTGACCGCACGATGTCGGAAATCATCGTGCCAACCCTTGCCGGCATGCACTCGCGCGGTCATCCGTTTAAAGGCATTTTATATGCAGGTTTGATGCTGACTGAAAAAGGGCCTGAATTGATCGAGTATAACGTGCGCTTTGGTGATCCTGAATGTCAGGTTCTCATGCCAAGATTAAAATCTGATTTGCTAGAATTGATGTTAGCTGCAAGTGAAGGTTCTTTGCTCGAACACGATGCTGAATGGTCTGATCAAAAAGCACTTACTGTTGTATTGGCAGCTAAAGGTTATCCTGGTTCTTATGAAAAAAATACTGAGATCAATGATGTCGATAAAGCCGAAGCGCAGGGAGCACTTGTATTTCATGCGGGAACAGCAAGCGATGGCGAGAAACTTCTTGCAACAGGCGGACGTGTTTTAAACGTGACAGCCTTTGCGTCAACTGTTGGTGAAGCACAGCAGAAAGCCTATTCCGCCGTCGATAGCATCAACTGGGAAAACGGGTTTTGCAGACGTGATATCGGATGGCGTGCTGTTGCACGTGAGAAATAAAAGCCTTTAGCCCGCTGCTGATTTTTTTGAAGATGGTTGTGGCAATTGAATGGTTTTTTCGACTTGCGAAACTTCAGGCTGCGGCTTCCCAAGAAAAAAGCCCTGTAACATGTCGACATCCATATAAGATGAGAAAAGCATCTCTTCAGTTGTTTCGACACCTTCCATCAAAACCTTTACGCCATTCTCCTGAAACGCAGAAATAAGCGATTTTAAAAGCTTGCCGGTTTCAGGTGTTTTCATCGCAGTCAAAAATAGACTTCTATCAAGCTTGATAATGTCGGGGCTGACAGAGATATAACGCTCAACATTTGAATGCCTTGTACCGAAATCATCCAGGGCAAACCGATAACCATTTGTCTTGATCAGGTTACAAAGACGCACGAGAATTTCTGGGTTCGTGACTTCGGTTTCAAGAATTTCAAACACGATTTCATCTCGACCTATGCCATGTTTTGCAAGCTGCGAAAATGTGTAAAAGAATTCACGTTCAACTTCTTCAACCGTATGATAATTAGCGACATTTACATTTACAAAAAGGCTTCCACCTATGATTTTGGCTTTTTTGTAACCGCGTATGTGCAATGCTAAACAAAGACACTCAATGAAGAGAGCATCTCGTTTTGCAACAATTTTGAAAAAATCTTCTGGCGGGATTGTTTCATCACCCAAATAAGACCGCACAAGCCCTTCATAACCACTAAGCGTAGCGATCTTGCCATCTGCAACGGTGTAAATGGGTTGATAAACGGGTCTCAGGATATAATCTTTGTAACGACCAAATACCTGATCGTTTTCATCCAACTCTATCGCATCACCTACGAATTCCGGCCTATTATTCATTTCAGCTTTCCCCTGCCCCACACAAAAAAACTAACTGAGATAAAAATAATCTAAAGAGGTTTTATAATTCTGAACAAAAGCTGATTATTCGTAACTAGCTTGGATTAGCGTTAATGAAGTGTTGCAGGTTTAATCCGTGTAGCCTTTTAGCTCACCCTTAATCACGTAGCGCAGAATATCGACAATTTCATCTGCGGTTTGTGCAACGGCAAGGGCAGAAGCATCTACTTCCTTTAGCGGGTGATCATGTTCTGGTTGGTGCATGATGATTGATGGCTTGCCGAGTGCGGAGGCAAAGCCCGCATCAAAGGCTGCGTTCCATTGTTTGTATTTATCGCCAAAACGCACGATCACAATGTCTGCTTCCTGTATAAGCGTGCGCGTGCGAATGGCGTTTATTTGTGCGCCCTTACGGTCAT
>CALAIO010000213.1 GCA_937923355.1 uncultured Rhizobiaceae group bacterium
GTGCACCTTCAATTGCAACATTTGCACTGGCACGCGCTGCCTCCCAAGTACCTTTCGTGATCGATGTTTCTGCCGCAAGTGAATAGTAACCAAGCTTGCCGTCTATATCGACAGGGCATTTCTGTGCCATACGACGTGCTGGCCAAGAAGCAGCAATCGCTTCACCCTCCATGCCCGCAGCAACCCATTCATCCCAGCAGGTTTCAAGAAAGGATACATAATCTTGGTCATGGATTTGAAGAACCATCTCAAGACCATAATCTTTTGGAGCAATGATATCGCCTAGCGCGACTTCATTTAAGCGCTCTAAAATGTAATCCATGCGCGATGGCTTCTCAAAGGGCTCAATCAATTTACCGCCACATAGTTCGGTTTTGGCATCGCGCTTGCGGTGGTCTTCTGAATATATCGTAAGCATTATCGAGCCATGCCTTTTGTCGCTAATTCGGATAAATGCTCAGCCCAGCGTTCTTCTTTATTTTGGCCAAGTTCCCGAAAATATGACCAACTGAAAATGCCAGTATCGTGCATATCATCAAAGGTAATCCGAACCGCATAGTTTCCAACGGGTTCCATTTTCATAATCTCGACATTCTGCTTGCCGCCGATGGTTTTCCGCTGTTCTGGCGAATGACCCTGTACTTCTGCAGAGGGTGATAAAACACGAAGCATTTCTGCAGTCAGCTCGTAAGTCTCACTTTCACCAAAAGCGATTTCCAGGGATTTTTTATCTTTGCGAACGGTGAGCTTTGTGGGTTGCATGTTTTAAGTTGGCCTTGTTCAAAATTCATATTGATATTCAATCTGAATTATCATTATCTTTGACCATGAGTAATACGATTTCAGATCATAAACAACTGATAGCCAGCCTTTCTCACGAGCAGATAAGGATGCTTACCAAAAAGTCTGATTTAATGGGTCTTGCTCATTTGCTCAGTCATTTGATTGCGATCTGTTTCACAGGAATTTGGATTTTAAACGGCTGGATTGGCTGGCAAGCTGTTCTGGTTATTCATGGTGTTTTGCTGGTGTTTCTTTTCACACTTCTGCACGAAACAGTTCATTTCACAGTCTTTAAAACGCCACGCTTAAACACAGCCTTTGGCTGGCTCTGCGCATTGATATTATTCTTGCCGCCTAATTGGTTCAGATATTTTCATCTCGCACATCATCGTCATACGCATGACCCGGAAAAAGACCCTGAATTGGAAGGTAAGGAACCCGAAAGCTTCATTGAGTTTGTCTGGACTATAACGGGTTTTCCAGTCTGGCACTCCCAGTTAAAGGCGCTTATTGCCAATGCCTTTGCGACGCCTCAATATGAGTATGTTCCTGTAAGGGGTGTTGCAAAAGTCAAAAGCGAAGCACGCATTATGTTGGCAGTTTATGCAATCCTGGTCATTACGTCGGCTTATTTTCAAACAGCAATTCTGGTCTGGTTATGGCTATTACCAGTTCTTCTGGGACAACCCTTCCTGCGGCTGTATTTAATGGCAGAGCATGGGCGCTGTCCTAACGTCGCAAACATGCTGGAAAATACGAGAACAACTTATACGACCCGCTTCGTGCGATGGCTTGCTTGGAACATGCCTTATCATGCGGAGCACCATGCTTATCCATCGGTGCCGTTTCATAAGCTGCCAAAGTTTCATAAAGTCGCAAAAAAGCATTTGAAGGTCACCGAAAACGGTTACATTCGATTTCAGAAAAATCAGGTTAATTCCATTTTGGATTAAAAAGGACAGTCATGAACAAAAAAGTCGATGCAATCATTATTGGCGCTGGTGTCATCGGCGCTTGTGTGGCCTTTGAATTATCCAAAAAGGGTTACAAGACACTGAGCATCGATAAGGGGCCAGAGGCAGGTTACGGTTCTACATCAGGATCATGTGCAATCATCCGCACATATTATTCAGCCTATGAAACTTGCGCACTTGCTTATGAAGGCTGGTTCTATTGGAAGGACTGGGCAAATTATATGGGTGTGGAAGATGAGCAGGGTCTAATCAAATACAATGATACCGGCTGTATGGTTATTAAAACACCGCACAATAAGTTTCTGGAAGAAGCCTGCGAAACCATGGATCGTATAGGTTGCCCTTATGAGCATGTGAGCGCAGAAGACATCCCTTCCAAATTGCCTGGCGCTGATATCAGAAAATATGAGCCTGCAAAACTAATTACGGATGAAAATTTTGGCGAACCAACAGGCGGCGAAGTTCCAGGTGCTGTTTTATTTAAGGCTGGTGGTTATGTATCTGACCCAAAACTCTCAGCTCATAATGCGCAACGTGCAGCAGAAGCCCATGGTGCGGAATTTATGTTTAAGTCTGAGATTACAGAAATCAGACAAGAGGGTGGGCGTGTAGCAGGTGTCACATTAGCAGATGGCACTGAGATTAATGCTAAAATTGTTGTAAATGTTGGCGGACCACATTCTTCTATCATCAATGAAATGGCTGGCGTTCGAGAAAGCATGAAGATGTCGACACGCGCCCTTCGACATGAAGTTTCACATGTAAAGGCGCCCGTTGATATTGATTATGGTAATGGTGGTTTTGTTTATTCAGACAGTGATATTTCCACATACGCCCGCTCAGAAGTTGGAGGCAATATTCTGTTAGGGTCAGAAGATCCCGAATGTGATACACAGGAATTTGTCGAAGACCCTGATAATTACAACACGGAATTTACCGACCAGAATAAAACACTTGTGATGCGCTTTGCGCAACGCTTGCCTTCGCTCGGTATTCCAGAACAAGCCAAGGGCGTCGTTGCACTTTATGATGTAACGGAAGACTGGATTCCGATTTACGATAAATCTGATTTGCCAGGGTTCTACATGGCTTGTGGCTCATCAGGTAATCAATTTAAAAACGCGCCTGTTGCAGGCAA
>CALAIO010000214.1 GCA_937923355.1 uncultured Rhizobiaceae group bacterium
TAACCCTTACGCCAGTGCAAGGCTCTCTACGGTTTCAGAAATCTCCACGCCGAATGCGCGTTGGTAGAACTCGCTTATTGTAGCGCGTTCCAACTCGTCACATTTGTTGAGGAATGTCAGTTTGAAAGATGTTGGAAGATCGCCAAAAATTTCGGCGTTCTCCGCCCAGTTAATGACAGTTCTTGGGCTCATCACAGTTGAGATATCGCCATTGACGAATGCAGCTCTGGTCATGTCTGCGACGCGTACCATTTTGGAGATGTTCTCGCGACCTTCAGTTGTACCAAAAGATTTCACTTTGGCTGCAATAATATCAACTTCATTTTCATGTGGCAGATAGTTAAGCGTTGTGATCAGTGACCAACGGTCCATCTGTGCCTGGTTAATTTGCTGTGTGCCGTGGTAAAGACCTGTTGTATCACCAAGACCAACAGTGTTCGCTGTTGCAAACAGGCGGAAGGCCGGGTGAGGGGTGATTACGCGGCTTTGGTCAAGCAATGTCAGGCGACCAGAAGATTCCAGTACACGCTGAATAACAAACATCACGTCAGGGCGGCCTGCATCATATTCATCAAAGACCAGAGCAACATTGTTTTGGTATGCCCAAGGCAGGATGCCGTCTTTGAACTCTGTAATTTGCATGCCGTCTTTAACGACGATCGCATCTTTACCAATTAGATCAAGTCGGCTGACATGGCTATCAAGGTTGATACGCACACAAGGCCAGTTAAGACGTGCTGCGACTTGCTCGATGTGAGTTGATTTACCTGTGCCGTGATAGCCTGAAACCATGACGCGGCGGTTGTGGGCAAAGCCTGCCAGAATTGCGCGTGTTGTTGGCCCATCGAAGAGATAGTCCTCGTCAAGTTCTGGCACATGCTCCGTGCGGGTTTTGTAAGCTGGAACAGTCCAGTCACAATCAATATTAAATACTTCGCGTACAGATACCTCTGTATCTGGCAAACCGTCTGACATTCCCGTTCCTCCGATGAAGTTTTGCGGGTGGAGAGTTAGCTTATCTTGGATGATAAGAGTGTTAGAAATTCAATGCCCTTTTTTAAGAGCAGAATCCACCCTGTTTTAGAATTTTATACGACTTAATGATTTCCTGAAGTCGTCGTTCTGTGGTGCGGTCGCCGCCATTAGAGTCTGGGTGGTGACGTTTCACAAGTGCCTTATATCTGGCCTTTAATTCGTCTGAGGTAGATGAATGAGGCATGGAAAGGTCGTCGAAAGCTTTCTTTTCAAGGGCTTTGAGCTTGCGAACTGGCCCACCTTTTCCGCTAATCTGGCCTGTACGGCGCATGCTGCGGGAGATAATGCGATCTGCGATTTGTGCGCGCGGGTCGCCGTCAGTGTAGGGCGTTTTGTCGCCGTCCTTGTTGACGCCCATACTCCAGGTTGGGCGATGGCCAGTAAGGGCATCCTTCTGGAATTTTGCAATTGCATCATCGCCAAGGCCAGAAAAATAATTATAGGATTTATTGTACTCGCGCACATGGTCGATGCAGAGGTTTAGATATTGCCCCTCACGATCGCGACCCAATGGTGCCTTGTGCGTTCCTGGCTTGGAACAATCCTGCCATTGGCACGAGGTATCAACCGGCTTGGATGTGCCAGGCTTCTTCTTGCCTTTGGTGATGCGGATCGAATCGAAATATTTTGAATTTGTAGCCATTGCAGTATTATGGGTATTTTTTGAAAATGAACAAGGATTGACATTTGAAAAAGTTGGCTACACAAAGCGCGGTTATGCTGTTCTCAATTTTTGATTTGGAGAATGTTCAATGAGTAGCGTTGCCGATTATCTCAAAAAGCACTTGCAGGAAGCTTTTTCTCCTATCAGTCTGGAAGTCATTAATGAGAGCCATCTTCATGCAGGACATGCGGGCGATAATGGTACGGGTGAAAGTCATTTCCGCATTAAAATCGTGGCGGAAGCCTTTAACGACATGAACCGCGTCCAAAGACACCGCGCGATTAATGCGATTGTCCAGCCCAAAATCGATGAAGGACTACATGCCTGCGCGATTGAGGTGAAGGGTGTTGGGGAGTAGTTACTCCTCAAACAACTCCACCAAGCTCCCCGCCATATCCTGACCACTATCTTTGTCTGCAGTCGCCAATACCAGTTGTCGGCTCAGGTTTTTTCCTGACGCCGATTCTATATTGACGGCTTCATTTGCATAGCGGCGAATGTCGGGCTCTGATAGCAGTGTGAAGCCCAGACCTTCGTTCACGCATTCCATAATGGCTTCGACGCTATCCAAAACGATCGGCTGATGATCAGATTTTGAAGTTAACCTGCGCACGTGATTTGAGATGACCTTGCCGATGCCTGAATTTGGGTTGAACTGAAGGAAAGGAAGATTAAGTGCCACTTCTTCAATTGAAAGAGATTTGTATTGTGCAGGTAAGGCGTAGACGAGCTTTTCTTCTCTCAGAACATGATATTTAAGGCCTGCCTCCGCCTGTTTTGAGGCGGTTAAGACGGCTGCATCCAATTGACCGGAGAGTACGCGCTCTTCTAGCGTTTCTGAAAGAGCTGTTTCCAGATCAAAATTGGCATTGGGTGCATTTGTTTTTGCATTTTTTAGAAAGAGCGGAAGCAGACGCACGCTTGCGGTTGCAACGAAGCCAATTCGATAATTGCCTGCAAGACCTTTGGTTTCGTGTGAACTTTCCAAGAGTGCGTTTTCTGCGTCCAGCACTATTTGAGCCTTGTCTGCAATTTCGCGGCCTATGGGTGTTAGTTTTGGTGGTCTGTGCGAGCGATCAAACAGCGAGACGTTTAATTCTTCCTCCAAAGTTTTCATCTGCATGGAGAGCGTGGATAGGGTCATGTTGAGTTGATTGGCTGCGGTGGCGAAGGAGCCAACGTGGGCAATTTGAACCAATGTTTTTAAATGACGGGTTTGCATAAATCTTCTCTTTTTGAATTTAGTATCAAAATTTATTCGATTGTAATGAATTTAGCAAGTGATAAACTATTTGTGATCACGCGGCTTGAGAGGGGAATTCAGATGTTGGCTGAGAAAGTAAATCTCTATCAGGAACTTGCAAAAGAACTGGCAAAGGAATTTGCGCCGAAAGCTGCGCATTGGGATCAGACTCGAACCTATTGTCATGAGAATATCAAATCACTCGTCAAGGCACGCTTGATGGGGATGACCATTCCGAAAGAATATGGCGGGCTTGGTGCTTCTTTTTATGATTGTGCGCTGGTGATCGAGGAAATCGCCAAAGCTTGCACGCTGACGGCACGTGTGGTGGTGGAAGCCAATATGGGTGGCATCAGTGCTGTCATGGCTTATGGCACGCATGAACAAAAAGCATTTTGTGCGCCGATTGTTTTGGCGGGGGACAAGCCTGCAATTTGTATTACAGAGCCAGACGCAGGCAGTGCGGCTACGGAAATGCAAACTACTGCGCGACGATCAGGCAATAAATATATTCTCAATGGCACAAAACACTGGATTACGGGCGGCGGCGTTTCCAAGCTTCATCTGGTTTTTGCCCGTGTGCTGGATGCAAATGGTAATGAGC
>CALAIO010000215.1 GCA_937923355.1 uncultured Rhizobiaceae group bacterium
GGTTTCCCGGATTGTTACTGTCTGCCGGCTATGGTGGTGCGCACCTTTATATTTCTAGACGAAGAATTCACTTATGAACCAACAGGAATTGAAATCAGAACTGCGCAAAGCATCCCTTGCCAAGCGCGATGCACTTCCTGCTGATTTGCGGATTGAAAAAGCGCTAGAAGCAACTGCGCATGGGGCTGAACATATTGAGTTTCAGGCCGGTACCGTTGTTTCCGGATTTTTCCCGATCAGATCAGAGATTGACCCGCGTCCGCTGATGGATGAATTGCGCAAACTTGGCGCCAGGCTTTGTTTGCCCGTAGTCATGGATAAAACCACAATTGTTTTTCGCGAGCTTGTGCGGGGTGCTGACTTAATCGATACTGGATTTGGAACACGCGGTCCGGGAGAAGATGCGCAGGTGCTTGATCCTTCACTTCTCATTATGCCGCTTTCTGTTTTTGATCATCATGGCGGGCGCATTGGTTATGGGGCGGGGCATTATGATCGCGCGATTGCCAAAATCATCGATAAAGGCATTAAGCCACGCCTTATAGGAATGGCGTTTGATTGTCAGCATAAGGACCGCGTACCCGTTGAGGCGCATGACCAACCGTTGGATGCAATGTTAACGGAAAGCGGATATCATCCGCGCAAAGGATAACATAATGAGACTTCTGTTTTTGGGCGATATGGTAGGTAAAGTCGGTCGTGAGGCGGTCTACGATAAATTGCCAGGCCTGATCGAAAGCCAAAATACAGATTTTGTGATCGTCAACGGCGAAAATGCAGCCAATGGATTTGGCATTACAGAGAAAATTTATAACGAGACGCTAGACGCTGGCGCTGATGTTGTCACGACTGGCAATCACGTCTTCGACCAAAAAGAGGCGATTGGACTAGCTGATCGTGAAGATCGATTTTTGAGGCCAGCAAATTATCCTGCAGGAACTGCTGGTCGAGGCGCATTTGTTTATGAAGCTAAAAACGGCGCACGCATTATGGTGATGAACATCATGGGTCGCGTCTTCATGCACCCTGATCTGGATTGCCCATTTACCTGTGTTGAGAAACATTTGGAAGGTGCGGAAATGGGCGGCGCAGTGGATGCAATTTTCATTGATTTCCATGCAGAGGCTACTTCAGAAAAGCAATGTTTCGCGCATTTTCTTGATGGGAAGGTTTCTGCCGTCGTGGGAACCCATACCCATGTGCCAACCGCTGACTATCAAATCCTGAACGGTGGCACGGCCTATATGTCTGATGCAGGCATGTGCGGGGATTATGATTCATCGCTTGGTATGGAAAAGGAAGAGCCCATCAATCGCTTTACCACCAAGGTCAATAAAAATCGCTTTGAACCCGCAACCGGAGAAGCAACCCTATCTGGTGTTGGGATTGAGATTGACGATAAGACGGGGCTGGCAATCTCGATTAAGCCTCTAAGGCTTGGCCCAAGGTTGGATGAAGTTCACCCTTGGTAGGAATTTTTCTTTTGAGTAAAATAAATTTAGTGTGATTAAATATTACAACATTACAAATGTAATTTTGTAAATTCACATATTAACGAAACGACTCGAAGTTGCTGGTTTCCTTGGCTGCCGTGTTTTAATTCGTGATTATACAAATCAGGAGATGTGAACATGGCTTATAATCCGGAATTTCAAATTAATCCCGATCAACTTGCGTTAATTGAAGAGGCTTTGCGTTCCGAGATGGGGCGTTTGACAAAACCTTGCCCGCAAAAGTGGAATGAAAAAAATCCTGAGCAGGAGTCTGCAAAGAAAATTCGTGAACTTTTAGGTCACCTTCACAATCAGAAACGTTGGTACAACCCGAAAGAAACAGTGCCGCTTGGGTAAAATACGAGCCTAGTTTCTGGATTTTTTGCCACGCCACATAACGAACAAGCCTGAACATACAATCAAGGCGCATCCAAACATCATGGGTGCGCTTAATGTTTCTCCAAACAGTAAAACCCCGAACATCACGCCGAATAAAAGTCTAGAATATCTAAACGGCGTAACGGCTGAAACCTCTCCTGTTCGAACGGCTTTCATCAAACTTGTATAGGCAATAATGCCGAATGAAATTGCGCCAGCTAAATAAAGCGTTCCATCCAGTGGTGGCATTAGGTAGCTTTTTCCCTCCCAAAGGGAAAACACTGTGCCAGAGATGATAACACATAAAAATCCGTAAAACCCGAGTATGGAAGAACTGAGTGAAGAAGGCGCGGCACGGCTTGCCAGATCACGCCCTGCCAAGCCCAACATGCCAATCACTGCCAAAATAGAAAGAGCGGAAAAACTATCCGTGCCGGGTTGCAGAATAATCAACACACCCAAGAGACCGATAAAAATTGCCGTCCATCTTAGCCAGCCGACTTTTTCTTTAAACACCACGGCAGCGCCTGCCACGACGACCAGCGGTGTTGCTTGCAGAATTGCTGTTGCAGAGGATAGCGGGGTCAGGGCAAGTGCGAGAATATAAAACAGGCGCCCAAGCGTTTCAAAAACCACGCGCAGGCGCATCGGCTTTGAGTTGATTTCAGGTGTGTATAGTTTTTCACCGCTTAGCTTTGCAATCAGTGCAAAAAGAATGCTACCCGCAATGCCGAAAATTACCAGGACTTGCCCAACAGGTATATGTTGAGAGGCTGCTTTTAAAAACATATCTTCAACTGCAAAGGTTGCCATGGCAAGCACCATCCACAGACTGCCTGCAAGATTGGACTTTGCATCAAATGAATTGCCAGTTGTCATGGGAGTCCCGTTTGGTTTTGCGTACACATGAGCCGACTAAATAGGGTGAAGCATGTTTGAGCAAGCACTGGTTTTGAAGATGCGCGGTTTTCTGAAAATTTCTCGCACTCGCGGCAAGCTTGGGTTATGAAAAGACATGTCCAAAATTGATTCCCTTTTTGTCACCCGTCTATACCGCGCTCAGCTTTCAGAGCTTGGAAAAAAGATTGACCAAGCAGAGCTTGAAACCACTTGCCTCTCCATTGCTGAAGATGATGAGGCGGGGCAGGACTGGTGTGAAGCAAATGACTTTCCAGGCTATACAAGCTATGCCTCGCTAGATGATCTTCCTTGGCGGTTTCCAATTTTCAAGGATCTGGTCAAATCACTCGATAAGCACGTTGCAGAGTTTGCCAAAGATCTTGAATTTGATCTCGATGGCAAAAAACTAAAACTCAATGCGCTTTGGATTAACATCCTGCCAGAAGGGGGTATTCATACCTCTCACTTGCATCCCCACAGTGTGATCAGTGGCACCACTTATGTCGCCATGCCTGAAGACGCAAGCGCCATAAAATTCGAAGACCCCCGCCACGCCATGATGATGGCAGCACCGACAAGAAACGCTGACGCCCGCGATGAAATGCGAAGTTTCATCTACGTCAAACCAGACGTAGGCGATGTTCTATTATGGGAAAGCTGGCTCCGCCACGAAGTGCCCATGAACATGGCAGAAGAAGACCGAATTAGCGTTAGTTTTAATTATGGGTGGGAATAGGGTGTGAGTGTTTGTGGCATAGATTTTGGCACATCAAATTCAGCAGTAAGCGTAAAGTCAGATAATGGTTTTGAACTGATTGAACTTGAGCATGGCAATAAAACGACGCCTAGTGCGCTTTACTATGCTTTTGACGGTAGTGAGATGTTGCTCGGTCAAAATGCGATTAATGAATATATAAATTATGGTGAAGGTAGACTGTTGCGTGGGCTCAAAAGCTTGCTTGGTTCTACTACCTATGAAATGCAGACCAGAGCAGGCAGGCGAGTAATTCATTTCAATGAGGCCATTGGGCATCTTATTTCGCATCTTAAAACATCAGCTGAAGTGTGTATGCAAAATGAGATTGATAGTGTTGTACTGGGGCGGCCTGTTCAATTTGTAGGTGCTGGCGATGCAGTTAATGAGACGGCACTTTCGCGGTTAACATCGATTGCTCAAGAGGTTGGGTTTAAACATATTGAATTTCAGTATGAACCGATTGCAGCGGCGTTAAGCTATGAAAACACAATTGAAAAAGAAGAAATTGTTCTCGTCGTAGATATCGGTGGCGGTACGTCAGATTTTTCAGTCATTCGATGCCGCCCAGATGTGAGTAAAACGCTAGACAGAGAAGATGATGTTCTTGCCAATTGGGGCGTGCGCATTGGTGGTACTAATCTGGATGTTCAATTAAATTTAATCTCGGCAATGGGTTTGCTTGGCTATGAGAGCAAACTCAAATCTGATTTCGGTAATACGATATCAGAAGTCCCGCCAAGTTTATTTATAGATTTGGCAACTTGGCATAAAATCATCTTTGCCTATGAAGCCAAGAACGTGCGACTAGCGCAAGACTTGCTGAGGCAGTCTCTTGATAAACCGCTTTTAGAGCGATTGCTTTATGTTATGGAAGAAAGACTGGCGCACCAAATTTGCGCGACAGTAGAGACTGCAAAAATTGGTTTGAGTGTGCAGCCAGAACAGACACTAGACCTTAGTTTTATCGAAACCAATTTGACTTGTAATGTTACGCGACATGCTTTTGAGCATAGCGTTGAAACGCTGATGGATAGAATCACTGTAGCATTAAATGAAGTAACCAATGCCGCTAACATTAGCGCCCAAGAGATAGACACCATCATGCTAACGGGTGGTGCTTCCAATACGCCTGTTTTAATCCAAACCGTTTCAGATGCTTTTCCAAATGCAAATCTAGTAAAACACCGTTCAATGGACGCTGTCGCACAAGGACTAGGCATTAATGCTGAACGGGTATTTGGGTGAGTT
>CALAIO010000216.1 GCA_937923355.1 uncultured Rhizobiaceae group bacterium
AAGACAATGATCCGCTTATTGTAAGTGAAGTAGCAGGCCAACCTGCGAATGTCGGACAACCAACTGCTGCAACGAATGGTGGACAATTTACCATTGAAGAAGATGGCAGTTTCTCCTTCGATGATAACGGTGACTTTGAAGATCTTGCTATAGGCGAAACGCGCGATACGACGATCACTTATCAGATATCTGATGGGCAAGGTGGGTTTGATGACGCTACAATTACACTAACAGTTACAGGCACAAACGATGCGCCTATGGTTGTTGACCCAACTAATCCTAACGTGCCTCCCGCGGACACTAATATGGTCATTCCAGAGCAGATGTTGGATGATAGTGAAGTACCCGCACCCTTCGATGTCTCAATTTACTTTGATGATGTGGATAATGATAATTCAACAGACCTAACCTTTAATGCAGATAATCTTCCAGATGGTCTGATGATCGATCCTGATACAGGTGTTATTACAGGCGCAGTGGATAATTCAGCGTCGCAAGGTGGCGATGATCCGCTTAACAATCCTGGTGTTTACACGGTAACAATTACTGCAACCGACCCGGAAGGTGCGGAAGTTTCAACGCAAGTTACCTATACGGTTGAAAATCCTGCTCCAATTGCTGAAGATGATTTGGTGACGACCGATGAAGATACAAATCTGACGGGTAATGTCCTTGAAGATAATGGGAACGGCATAGATAGTGATCCTGACGGCGACATGCTTGTTGTTAGCCAGGTTGGTGGAAGCCCTGACAATCTGGTGCAACCGACTTTAGGTTCCAATGGCGGTCTGTTTACAGAAAATCCTGATGGCAGTTTTGAATTTGTTCCAGGAGATGATTTCAATGGCCTTGGTGTAGGTGAAACCACAACAACAGAAATAGAATATGAAATCTCTGATGGTGAAGGTGGAACGGATACGGCAACCATAGTAGTGATTGTTACTGGAACAAACGATGGACCGATTTCAGTTGACCCAAGTCAGCCAATGATTGTTCCTGATAACCCGCCACAAGGTGTACCGTTTGACCCTCAAACACCATTTGCACCACCGCTTGACCCGGACAATTATATTCCGGAACAAGTAGCGCAGGATAGTGCTCCCATCGCGTCGGTTGATTTGACACCATTCTTTGGTGACCCAGACACAAATGATGAAGTGGTGATTTCAATTGATCCGGCTGATCTACCAGAGGGCTTGGGTTTTGATCCTGTGACTAATACGATTACAGGAACACCTGCATCAGATGCCTCGCAAGGCGGTGACCCGGCTAATCCTGGAACCTATACAATTCCTGTAACGGCAACCGATGAAAGTGGAGAAACGTTCACGACGAATGTAACTTTTGTGATCTCTAACCCTGCACCAACTGTAGTTGTAGCAATTGAAGATTTCACGGAAACAGTGGGCAACGATTTTGAAACTGAAACTGCTGATAATTTTGAAGATATTGATGGTGATGACTTAACCTTTACTGCAGAAGGTCTGCCAGAAGGTTTGACGATTGATCCTGCAACAGGCGTAATCTCAGGTCAGCTGGATCCTGCTGCTGTAGTCGATGCACCTAATGCTGATGGTATCTACATTGTGACCGTCACAGTTGATGACGGACAGGGTGGCATGGTGTCCGCCAGCTTTACCTTCACAGCACTTGATGCCTTTGTTCCTTTAAGTGATGAAGTTGATGAAGGCCTCGTTAGTAACTCTTCTCAGCCTATTGAGCCAGAAAGCAACGAACCATTTATTCTAGGAACGCTAAGTGAGTTCGAGGATGAGCGGAAAAAACGTGCTGGATTGGAACAAGCACTCTTTGATGTCGATGAAAATGGTTTTCCATTAGGTGAATATCGTGGTGGCCATGAGAGCGTAGAAACAATTGCCGGAAACACAGTTATTAGAACGCATGTCTCACAAGATCGCGTTTATCTTGAAGTTCGCTCTGAGGAGGCGCTTACAGCTTGGAAAGTTGTAAATGAAAATGGCGCATCTGATTGGGAAGCTTATCAAGACGCAAATCTGTTTGTCAGCATGCCTAGTATTGCCCAGACAAATATAAATGTCACTCTTCAAAATGAACAGTTAGGCATAGAGGTGCGTATTCGTATTGACCTTGTATCAGGAAAATTTGATGTGCTTGAAACGCTATCGTTGACGCAGGAAGAGCAGGCGTCACTGAACAAGTTCAGTAAACAAATTGAAGCTCTAAGTGATCAACATGCAAGCGAAGCACGTAATCTCCTTAAGGCGTTAGGTTAAGGGAAAAAAGATGAAGTCATTGAACAAACTATGCTTGGAAATACAACCTATAGTTGAATTTCATGGTTGTGCAATTTTTAAAAGGGAAAACGTCCAATGTTAAAGAATACATTTTTTGCAACCGCGATGGGGGTAGTCCTTGCAGGATGTACAGTCGCAACACAACCACTAACAGAAAGCGAATTGGCTTTAAGTGCTGATACGCGTTTGTCTGAAGTCACAGCCAATCAGGAGCCTATAACCCGGTCAATTTCACTTTATGAGGCGATGGCACGTGCGGTTAAATATAATCTTGATCACAAGGTTGAATTATTCTCTGCACGCTTGGCTGATCAAAGGGTCAATCTTGCAAGATCAGATCTATTGCCTGACCTGGTTGCCAATGGTCATTATTCAAACCGTGATAATGATCCGTTTACATTTTCACGTTCGATTACGGGCGTTCCTTCAGTAAATCCGTCAACGTCCCGCGAGCAGGAAAACACAACAGGTGATTTGACTTTCTCATGGCATATTTTGGACTTTGGTGTTTCCTATGCACGAGCCAAACAAGCTTCTGATAATGCGCTCATAGCAGAAGAAAACAAACGTAAAGTCATGAACCGAATTATGGAAGAAGTTCGCACAGCTTATTGGCGTGCTGTAACGGCTGACAGATTGTTAAACGGATTCCACAAGTTGGAGCACCGTGTGAACCGTGCCTTGTCAAATTCTGATGCCTTGAAACGTCAGGGACTAACTTCGCCTATAGCTGCATTAACTTACCAGCGTGAGTTGGTGGATATCAAACGCCAAATACAGCGTTTGCAACGAGAATTAAAAACCGCAAAAATCGAACTTGCATCTTTGATGAACTTAAATCCTGGTGAAAATTATTCATTGGTGGTACCTGCCAGAAAGTTGAATTCCATTTCATTGGAAATTCCCGGTGAAGAAATGACCAGGCTGGCTCTTCAAAACCGCCCGGAAATTCGTGAACTAGGATATTCCTCCAGGATCAATGATCGTGAGGCAGAAATTGCATTGCTGGAATTATTACCAGGTATCCAACTTTATGCGGGTCTGAATGGGGATAGTAATTCATTTCTTCTCAATAATGATTGGGTGGGCTGGGGCGCCCGCGCTTCATGGAATGCCATGAAGGTGTTTTCTTACCCTGTCAAAAAACGGGTAATCAAACTTGAAGGTGATTTGATAGAGCAAAGGTCATTAGCAATGACCATGGCAATCATGACGCAAGTTGAAGTTGCGCGGGCTAATTATCATTACTTGCGCAAGTCAGCTGCTACCGCTTCTCAATACCATAATATTCAACATCAGATTGTTCATAAAACAAGAAGCTCAGCTCGCGTTGATGAAACTTCAGAACAAACCTTGATCAGGGAAGAGATGAACGCACTGATTGCGTCTGCGCAATATGACATCGCCTACGCAGAACTTCAAAATGCCTTTGCCAGAATTTATTCAACCATTGGTGTGGATCCTTATGGCGACGATTTTTATACAGGAAGCAGCGTATCTGAAATCACGTCTGCCTTAAAGAAAACCTGGAATGAGCGAGGTGATTTGGGTGGCTAGAGCATTTAATATATTCAAACTGATATTTCTTACGCCTTTCGCGATTGCCAGTATCACTTGTGCTGTCGCAGCAAATGAGGAGCCGTCTTTTGGAGAGCAAAGCTATGAAGCGCGTGCTTTGGTTCGAGCAACAAATCGTGTCGAGTATCGTAACGAAATTATAGCGCCGCTAAAGCAAACGCCTTTTCTCGAAGGGCAGCAATTTAATAAAGGCGACACACTCATTGAGTTTAACTGCGATCGTTATAAGGCAGAAGAAAAAGCTGCTAAGGCATCTGCTAATGCAGCAGCAATAGAGTACAACACAAAGCGTAGGCTGTATAAATATCAGGCCGCAGGGAAAAATGAAGTCTCTCTAGCTGCTGCACAATCAGCAGAAGCGCAAGCACAATTGCAAGCTCAAAAAGTTCGCAACCAATCTTGTGAATTTAAAGCGCCATTCGATGGCCGTGTGGTTGAACTAAACGCAAAGCCACATGAATTTCCACCCAATGATAAACCTTTGATTGTGGTAATCAATGATACCGTATTGGAAATGGAAATGGTGGTTTCTTCGAAGTGGTTGAGATGGTTAAAACCCAATGCAGTTTTTGAAGTGGAAATCGATGAAACAGGTACGGTCGGGTTAGGCAGAGTGGATCGCATTGCAGCTGAAGTTGAACCTGTCAGTCAGACGGTAAAGCTGATTGCTACTTTCACGCAAAAACCAGATGCGGTTCTGGCTGGCATGAGTGGTGCAGTAAAATTCAATCAATTGACGCATTGAATATAAAAAGATGAATGCTCCCTTTAAGCCTGTCAGCAAAAGCAAAAATAGCAAAATTGAAACACTTTTAATTCTTGAAGCCAAAGTTCGAGAAGCTGCTTCACTCAGCGAGCTGCAATTCATCATAGCAAATGAAACGCGCAAACTTATTCCATGTAACCAGATTATTGTGCATCGCGGAAACCCGATGAAATCGGGTTGGCGAATAGAAAAAATTTCTTCCGTCTCACAAGTAAATACTAATGCGCCTTTGGTTAAATATTTCCATTCTCAAATTAGAGCA
>CALAIO010000217.1 GCA_937923355.1 uncultured Rhizobiaceae group bacterium
GTAAGAAAACTTGTTTTGGGAGAAAACCTATTCGTCGTCATTTTTCTCAGGGTTCAATCCATAAGGTTTTGCAAGCTTCCAAACATGATCTGGTATCATGTTTTTCATTTTCGATGGCGCTTTGCGGCGTAAATGCAGGACAGTTTCTATGGCCTTCATTTCAAGCCTTGTACGGGCAAATTCCATTCCTCGTGGTCCGAATTTAGGCATCAGCCAGGCAACGATTGGTCTTACAAAGTCAGGCATTGATCTTAAGGGCAACCCATTAGCCGAGCGTTCAACGTTTTTCATGAACCCTTCAACATGGCTTTTGCGATTGCCTTTTGAACCTGTTTCGCTGAGTAAAATATCATCGCCCAAAAGCGAAAGAATTTCTTCGCCTCTATCATTGCGCACGATCAACCATTGTTCACCTTCTCCGCCCATGTAACCAACGGTGATGTCAGACAGGGCATTTGTATAATCAACGCAGGTTTGGCAGGTGGTGGGAAAAAAGTCTCCTGGTAATTTTGAGATAGGAAGTTTCAAAAACGGAATTTCCTCGCGCCGCCCGTCATCAAATCGTAGTTCAACCTGATAATCTGCCCTAAATTCAAGGTAAGAGACGGTTTCAGGCTTGTCAGATAGCAAATTAAGAAACGTATGGAAGTTTTCCGTTGTCGTATTATCAGAGCAGGGTGTTCCGATTACATATAGTTTTTCCAGCCCAAGCTCTTTTTCCAGTGCGCGTAGTGCATAGATCTGACAAGGGATGCCGACCACTGCAATGCGTTTATACCCTTGCTCAATAGCAGGCTCCAGCAGTGCGAGCGTTGGTGCGTATCCCATGCGCATCCCGCGACATTGCTTCATGTCTTCAGGCTTTGTAACGAGAACCGGTTCCGGCTTCCATCTGTCGTGTTTGTCAGGTTTTACAGCAATGACTGCATCCACTAATCCGTTTACCAAAAGCTGTTCAGCCAGTTGCGTTGTAATGCCAGTCCACTGCGCACCTTCGCTAGGTGTTTTCAGTTTTGCTCTGACAATACGTTTGAAAGTACCAAAGTGTAATTCATCCGGATTTATCGCCTCATTACGCGCACGGCCGTGAATTTGTGTTTCAAGTTTTGGGTAATCAGGCTTTATGAACTGGCATGCCATACCGCATCTTGAAGGGTTTTCCGTGCGCGAAATTCCACAATCTGTGCACAGACTACGCGGTACAGGTTCTTTAAGCTTATGGGGAGTGTCCAAATTCTTTAACATATCAGGACTATACATGTCAGAAAAATTAGTCATAATAAAGTGTAA
Source organism: uncultured Rhizobiaceae group bacterium (assembly GCA_937923355.1). Next base: position 1,291 of record CALAIO010000217.1, read on the forward strand.
TTTAAATTATGCACTTTGGGCATACATTGTCTGAAGTTACAGGGAACAATATTAATGGCTTCTGTCACTTATCCGTTTGCTGCCATTGTCGGACAAGAGCAATTAAAGCACGCTTTGCTTTTATCTGCAGTCGATGCCTCTTTAGGCGGTGTCCTTGCTTTGGGTGATCGTGGGACAGGCAAAACAACAGCAGTTAGAGGATTAGCCGCACTCTTGCCTGAAGTCGATGCTGTAAAGGGCTGTCGATATAATTGCAGCCTCGATAGTCAAAAAGCCCAATGTAAAGAGTGCGCAGAGAAAACCGAACTTAAGTCTCATAAAATCGCTGTACCTGTTGTAGATTTGCCCTTGGGCGTAACGGAAGACCGCGTGCTTGGCGCGCTTGATATTGAAAAAGCGCTGGTAAACGGTGAAAAATCATTTGAGCCAGGTCTCTTGGCCGATGCCAATCGTGGGTTTCTATACATTGATGAAGTTAATCTGCTTGAAGATCATTTGGTTGATGTCCTTCTTGATGTGGCTGTCTCCGGTTGGAATGTCGTTGAGCGTGAGGGGCTATCGCTCAGACATCCTGCAAAGTTTGTTTTGATCGGAAGTGGCAATCCGGAAGAAGGTGATCTTCGCCCTCAGCTTCTTGACCGATTTGGTCTTTCTGTGGATGTGACAACACCTGTTGAAATTTCTCAACGTGTTGAAGTCATCAAGCGTCGTGATGCGTATGAACGTAATCCAGAAGAATTTATTCAAAAGTGGAAGCGCGAAACCTCAAAACTTCGCAATCGTATTAAGCGTGCAAAAGATCTCATTGGTGAGGTCGAAGTGAGCGATCAAATGCTCGGACTTATTGCAGAAATTTGTATTGCACTGGGCACGGATGGTTTGCGTGGTGAGTTGACCCTCATTAAATCTGCAAGAGCCGAAGCTGCATGGTGTGGTGATTTTAATGTCACTGAAAAACATATCCTAAAAATGGCACCATCTGCACTGGGGCATCGCCTGCGTCGCAATCCATTGGATGATTCAAAAGGCATGGTTCGCGTTGAGCGTGTTCTGGAACAAGTCATCACAGATAGAAACGCTGCCTAGCTGGGAATAGAAAATGACCCAGCCTAATTCCAAAAATTCTCAAACACCATCACTGGAAGATAGTCTTTGGCAGGATGCTTGCCTTACCATTGAGATGATCGCGCTTATGGTTGAAGGCGGTATTCGTAAAAATCCACCAACACTTCTCATCAAGGCACACGCAGGCCCTGTACGCGAAGCGTTCATGCAACGGCTTGAAGAGGTTGTGTCAAAAGCCGTCTTCCATAAAATTCCGGTTGGCATAGATGAGCAAAGATTAATCGGCGGTCTAAATTTGTCGGCAACTTTATCAAGTGGCAAACGTGTCGCCAGCAAAGGTCTTCTGGCTGAATGCGATAATCAGATGCTAGTCATGCCTATGGCAAATATCATGGAAGATGATGTTATCGCTCAAGTCACTGCAGCAATGGACAATGGACATGTAAAGGTTGAGCGAGAAGGCATGAGCACCACAGACATCGCCCAATTTGGTCTGGTTGTGTTTGATGAAAGTGATGAAGACGAACAACCAATTTCTGACAGGCTGAAAGACCGAATCATATTTCATCTCGATCTAACAATGATCAGCTATCGCGTATTACAAAATCACTTTGAGCTTAAATTTCGAGAGGTTTCAACTACTGCCATTTGCGATAGTCAGACGCTTAAAGAAATATGCGAGATGGTGCTTTCCTTTGGTTTAACTTCCATCCGCCCAACACAACAAATGGTGCGCGTTGCTATTCTAAACGCAAGGCTAAATGGGCGTACCAAGGTTATTCAGGATGATGTGGTAACCGCCATACGTCTGTGCGTTTTAAACAGGGCAAAACAATTGCCGCAAACACCTCAGCCGCCAGAAGACATGCAAGAAGATTTGCAAGACGACGAACCTGATACACCTGGTAAACAGCAAGATAAGCCTGATGAAGAACAAGCTGATAGGAATGACAACACCAGTGCTTTGGATGAACCTTTAGAGGATTTAAACATTGAAAGCCTGGCAAGCCAATTGCCAGAAGGGTTGCTCGATCAACTTGCTTCAAGTCTCAAACTTCAATCGAAAACATCTTCCCAAGGGCGAAAAGGCAAGCAGAAGTATGGTAGTAAAAGAGGCAAGCCAGTAGCGAGTAAAAGAGGGGAATTACGCTCAGGCAAAAGCCTAGACGTTATGGCGACATTGCGTGCAGCAACGCCCTGGCAAAAAATCCGTTCCGCAGAAAACACATCAAGTGCTTCAATACATGTACGCCCTCAAGATTTTCACATCAGGCGCTACAAACAGAATACTGAGACCTCAACAATATTTTTGGTCGATGCATCCGGCTCAACCGCGCTTAATCGTTTGGGTGAAGCTAAGGGTGCTGTTGAAAGTCTGCTTGCAGAAGGTTATGCGCGCCGCGATCGTGTTGGTCTCATCAGTTTCAGAAAACGGGAGGCGGAAGTTTTATTGTCACCCACGCGTTCTCTGGTGCGTGCAAAAAAATCACTTGCCTCGCTGCCAGGCGGCGGTGGTACACCACTCGCAAGCGGTCTTCAAATGGCGTTCATGATGGCGAGCGAAGAATTGAAAAAGGGGCGCGCAACCTCTTTGGTCATCATGACAGACGGCAGTGCCAATGTTGCCCTTGACGGGGCTGGCGGCCGTGAAAAAGCGATGGAAGACGCTTTAACGGTGAGTAATTTATTTGTCGGTGCTGGTCTTTCTTGTTTGGTGATTGATGTGAGCAGACTGCCAAACCCGAAAGCAAAAACCTTATCTGATAAGCTAGGTGCAAATTACATTCCCATGCCTTTTGTCAGTTCCAAAAACCTTTCTGATGCCGTCAAGGCCAGTAGGTAAAACGTGGATTGGAAATCTGAAAAATATCAATGGCCCAATCATGAGGTGAGCCAATTTATCGAAATTGACAGGATGCGCTGGCATGTTCAAAAAGCGGGTAGTGGGCCCTGTGTGTTGCTGCTGCATGGTACTGGCGCAACCACGCATTCGTTCCGAGATATTTTCAATAATTTCTCAAAAGACTTTACCGTTATGGCTCTGGATTTGCCGGGACATGGTTTCAGTTCAAGGCTGAATGGCGGGCGACCAACGTTGGAAAGAGTATCTGCAGGAATTGCCAAATTGCTGGAACATGAAAATTTTTCGCCTGATGTGATTGTCGGTCATTCAGCAGGCGCAGCAATCGCTGTTGAACTTGCGTCAAAACATGTGTGTGGTACTAAAGGCATAGTATCCATAAACGGTGCATTTTATCCCTTTCCCGGTTTTGCTGGCCAAATTTTTCCTGCAGCCGCAAAGCTTTTGTTCGTGAATCCTTTCATGTCACATCTTTTCGCATTTGGTGCACACAACAAGGACAGAGTGCACAGACTAATAGATTCAACAGGGTCAAAACTCACCAGTGAAGGTTTGATCTTTTATCAAAAAGCTTTGCAATCAAGTGATCACATTGAAGGTACCCTTGCCATGATGGCCAATTGGGATTTGGACAAAATGGCAAGCCAAATCAAAGAACTCGATATGCCCATGCTGCAAATTATTGGTGATAAGGATGGAACAATAGAACCTGCTGCAAGTCTGAAAACAGCCAAGCTATTGACTGATGGAGAACGTGAGGTTTTTGAAGGTTATGGCCATCTTGTGCATGAAGAAGTGCCGAAAGAGGTAGGTGCGTCCATTCGTCGATATATGAATGATCGGCTCAAAATAAGCACTTAGGCCTTGTGTCAGAAAACTTTACACTATTTAATGTCCAATTATGAATACACATTTTTTTGAGTCTGAAACTTTAAAGTCTGATCTCGCAAGCAAGCCACATGCGATTGTGATTGGTGCGGGCTTCGGCGGTCTGGCCGCTGCTGTCAGGCTGGGTGCAAGAGGCTACCGTGTAACGATCGTTGAAAAACTGGAGCAGGCAGGCGGCAGGGCAAGTGTTTTCAAGCAGGATGGCTATACGTTTGATGCAGGCCCAACCATTATAACAGCGCCTTTTGTTTTTGAAGAGCTTTGGGAACTCTGCGGCAAGAAAATGGAAGACCATGTTAAGCTAAAAGCCATGGATCCTTTCTATCGTATCCGCTTTGATGATGGCGATACTTTCACCTGTACGGGTGATGCGGACTTCATGCGAAAGGAAATTGCAAGATTTAATCCCGATGATGTGAAAGGTTATGAGGCTTTCTTTAAAGAAAGTGAGGCAAATTATAGCCTTGGCTTTTCCTTGATGCACAAGCCATTTCACAAGTTTATCGAGATGGCAAAATTCTTGCCTGAACTTATTAGAAAACGTGCAGATAGAACGGTCTAT
>CALAIO010000218.1 GCA_937923355.1 uncultured Rhizobiaceae group bacterium
AATTGCCTTGGCAAGTTCGATGTTTTCATCAGGGAAGATATGATCGACACCGCCTGCAAAAACGGCAATCGTGCCTGTCGTAAGCGATGCACGATGCGCGGCTGTATCAATGCCACGCGCGAGACCAGAGGCAATCACATAACCTTGCTCACCCAGTTGCGAAGCAAACCGTTGAGTGAGTTTCATACCTGCAATGGATGAATTTCGAGAGCCAACAATTGCAACGCATTTTCGAGTGAGTGTTTCTGTGTCGCCCTTAATGGTAATCAGCGGAGGGCTTTGATCTGCATTGCGAAGGACTGGCGGATAGTCAGGTTCACCAATTGCAATAAACCGTGCGCCAGCACTTTCACATCGCACCATCTCACGTTCTGCATCCTCAACAGGGCAAATCTTGATACGAGCAGCAGCACCTCCACGTTCAGCAAGTTCTGGTAGGGCTTCAAGTGCGCTTGCTGCAGTGCCGTAGTGAGAGATTAAATCGCGGAAAGTGGCAGGGCCAACATTTTGACTTCTGATCAGGCGCAGCCAATTCAACCGTTGTTCATCGTCCAGATGAAAATATCGCTTTTGATCGATCGGTTGATTGGTCAAGCCTTATCCCTTCTTGCCAATCTTGCCTTCTTCTCCCTTGAGAAGTCGGGCAATATTTTCACGATGGCGCCAGAAGGTAATAAGGGTCAAAAGTGCAAAAAGTTCAGCCCATTGGACATGACCAAACATATAAAGCGCAATCGGCGTTGCAATGGTTGCCAGAAGTGCAGAAAGCGATGAGTAGCGCGTAATTGCTGCGGTCGCGAGCCATACGGCGGCAAAAACCAGAACCGCCTTAAAGGAAAAGCCAAGTAGAATACCGATATAAGTAGCAACACCTTTGCCGCCTTTAAACTTTAGCCAGACGGGGAAACAATGTCCAAGGAATGCGCCAAGGCCGGCCATAACTGCCTGGTCCGGGCCTAACTGCCAACCAAGTAAAACAGCAAACGTGCCTTTTAGCAGATCCCCAAGCAGCGTGGCAGCGGCAATTTTCTTGTTGCCGGTGCGCAAAACATTAGTTGCGCCAATGTTGCCGGAACCGATAGAACGCACATCGCCCATGCCTGCCATGCGTGTGAAGATCAGGCCAAAGGGTATCGAGCCAAGCAAATAGCCAAATATTAATGCGCCAATCAAATAAGGTGCGGCGTGTGACCAGCTAATAGGATCCGGCAATTTTGCCCCCGAAAGTTTAAATCAAGTATTATCGGAGTATATTGTGCGTCCGCTAACGATGGTTTGCAAGACTTTTCCACTAAATCGCTCACCTTCAAAGGGCGTATTCTTCGAACGTGATACAATATCTTCTTCATGAACCACCCAAGGCGTATCCAGATCCGCGATGATCAAATCCGCATTGCTTCCCGGTTTTAAAGTGCCGCCTGGAAGCCCAAAAATCTGCGCAGGTTTGGTTGATAAAGCATCAATCAAGCGTGTGAGTGATACTTCCTCATTATGATAAAGCCGCATCGCCGCTGCAAATAAAGTCTCAAGACCAATTGCACCTTCAGCAGCCTCAGCAAACGGATGCCGCTTGTCGTCCACGTCATGCGGGTCATGGCTTGAAACGATAATATCAATGGTTCCATCTGCAAGCGCACGTATCATCGCTTGGCGATCATCTTCATCACGAAGCGGTGGCGCAAGGCGCAAATATGTGCGGTAGCGGCCAATATCATTTTCGTTCAATGTCAGATGATTAATCGATACACCACAAGTAACCGAATTACCCTCACGCTTGTATTTGGCAATGGCATCTGCTGAGTCTGATGTTGATATCTTTGCAGCGTGATAATTGCCTTTGGTGAGGGCAGCAATTCGCAAGTCGCGTTCCAACGGAATAATCTCAGCCTCACGCGGAATGCCCGACAGTCCCAAATGCGTTGCGTTCAAACCAGAATTCATAACACCGTTTGAGGATAGATCTGGATCAATCGTTTCCAGTGAAATAACCATATCAAAGTCACGCGCATAGGTGAGGGCGCGTTTTAGTGTTTGATTGTTATTCAGCGAGCGTTTGCCTTCGGTCAGCATTACGGCACCAGCTTCTTGCAACAAGCCAACCTCAGTCAGCTCTTTGCCTTCAAATCCTTTGGTAACAGAAACCGCAGGATAAACGCGCACTTCTGCATCATCACGTGAGGCACGGCGCACAAAGTCTACAAGTGCCACATCATCAATCACGGGATTGGTTTCCGGCATCATGATGAAACTGGTAACACCACCAGCCGCCGCAGACTTGCTGGCAGAGGCGATGGTCTCGCGGTGTTCGCCTCCGGGCTCACCGACATATACACGCGCATCAACCAATCCAGGGAAAACATGTTTGCCAGTAGCATTGATGACTTCCGCATCCTTTGGCGCGGTCAGGCCTTCGCGTACAGCATCAATTTTACCATCGATAATCAGGACATCAAAAATGCCGTCGATATCCTGCGATGGATCGATAACATAAGCGCCTTTGATGAGTGTCTTT
>CALAIO010000219.1 GCA_937923355.1 uncultured Rhizobiaceae group bacterium
ATTCCCCACTGCTGCCTCCCGTAGGAGTCTGGGCCGTGTCTCAGTCCCAGTGTGGCTGATCATCCTCTCAGACCAGCTATTGATCGTCGCCTTGGTGAGCCATTACCTCACCAACTAGCTAATCAAACGCGGGCTCATCTAATACCGATAAATCTTTCCCCCGGAGGGCGTATAAGGTATTAGCAGTCATTTCTAACTGTTGTTCCTTAGTACTAGGTAGATTCCCACGCGTTACTCACCCGTCTGCCACTCTCTCCGAAGAGAGCGTTCGACTTGCATGTGTTAAGCCTGCCGCCAGCGTTCGTCCTGAGCCAGGATCAAACTCTCAAGTTTGATATTGAGATTTTTGATCGGCTTTAATAAATCAACAAAACCTTACAAGTAAGGCACTCAATGTTGATCTGGTCACGCATATATTTGCATATATTATTTGTTGATCATGGGTATGACCAACGAATTGACGAGAACATTTTTTAAACACACCTAGAACAACCGAAGTCATTCTTGGTATTTGTAACATTCTCGAAAAACGTGTCCGCCGAAGTCTCTGTTCGATATCGAAGCTGCAAAGGATTACAGCAACGTATCCAGCAGGTATTCGCCAACCACGTTTCTCTTTCTTTAATTATTCAATTTTCAAAGAACAGAAACAACCGAAGCCGTTTCGATGGCTGAAAGACAATCCGATTTGTCTTATCAATCAACCACTGAGTTGAGCACTTAATGTGCCAATCTCTTAGGGTAACATGAGAGCGAAGTTATTTGCCGCCAGCGGCGCCGCGCCCTCGTTGTTTGGGTATATAGTCTGGGTTAACGCCAACTGTCAACGAATAATTTGAAAAAAATGTATTTTTTTTGAAGTTTTTTTTAACACCAAATTCAAATCATAGGTAAACCCCTAGATTCTTCAATAAACAGGCCTTTTTTGCCATTTTGAGGACATTTTTAAATTCTATTTATTTATGAGGAATGTATCACAAAGCTATCATCTTTACCATTCAATGTAGTTTGCTTTACACGGCACCCTTATTAAAGCTAAAACTAGACGATAAATTCTCGGGGAATTGCATATATATGGATCAAAACATCAATACAGAGACTCAGTTTCTAGGTGAGCTACCTGCGTTATTAATTCATAAGCATGCAAAACGTCCGGAACGACGCCAAGTCAGTAAACGCTGGCTGGCAAGTTCTGTCTTAGTAGGTGTAACTTCTTTCTTCCTTATGGGTGGCGCATTATTTGCAGCCCTTGAAGGTCGCCAGCAATTAACATTGCCTGGGCAGAAATATGACAGATCAACTTCAGATGAAACTACTGGCGATTTGGCAGCCAAGGGAAATCACCCAAGCTTCTTTGCAAAATTACAAGAATCAGAACCTTCCAATATAATTATGGCCTCGACATCCACACGTCAGGGTGAACAGGTAATTGTCAAGGCAAAGCCGTTCATGAGTATTAAAGCCTCGATGGCAACCTCACCCAGATCCAGCCAGAAATACCCGCCTTTCAATGCCCTCGATGTTTTCTCGGAATCAAGCAAGAAAGAAACTATCACAACAAGCAGCGGCTTTATGTATGGTGCCGACGTAGAAAGTGAAGTTGCGCTTAACATTCTTGCCTTCCCTTATGAAGAAGTAGGCAAACGATTTAAACCACGTCAAAATTCCAGAGACATAAGAAGACAAGTCCAAAGATTTGCCAATAATCTGGATAGCAATATAGCTAATATCGCTGCAATTTCTGATTTTGATTCGGATCGCTTTTCAAGTTCAGCAAATTTAAACCTTGAAACGGGTGACGTGACCATAACTGCCGAAAACGTAACCATCCTAGGCAAGGCTGATTATGAGACTTACACAGGGATTTGGTATGAAGACAGACTTATAGAAGTCCGTGCAAACGCAAGCATAACCCAGGTGTTGGAGTCAGAAGGCCTCGGCAACGATGAAATTTTCGAAATCGTCAAAGTCCTTTCAAGTGACCTCGGTACAGACGTTCTGAAAAAAGGCGACACACTCCAAGCCTATTTTAAGCATGAAACACTTTCCAGTGGCGACAAGCTAAAGACACTCGCTCGGGTCAGTGTTTTTCGTGGCCCAACACACCTTGTTAGTATAGCACGACCTGACGAACCTGCCGTTGGCGATGATGCCAATACAGAGACTAAATTTGTTTATGCGATTGAGCCCGAAAGCCCGCAAGAGATATTTGAAGAAGTAAAAGAGCAACCGATTATCGCTGCTTCTAAACTCCCTTCGGTCTATGATGGTATATATAGGACTGCACTTAACGAAAATCTGACACCTGAACTTGCTGGTTCCCTGATTAAAATAATGGCTTTTGATGTTGATTTCAGAAGTCGCGTTTCACCCACAGACAGTTTGGAACTGTTTTTGTCTCTTGAAGATGGCAAGGAAGTGCCAACAGAACAATCAGAAATTCTTTATGTCGGGTTGAAACTGGGCAAGGTGACGCGCAAATATTATCGCTTTAGCGATGCTGAAAGTGGCGTCGTTGATTATTACGACGAGACGGGGAAGAGCTCCAAGAAGTTTCTTCTCAGAAAACCAGTTCCTAATGGCAAATTCCGCTCACCCTATGGCATGCGACGCCACCCGATTTCTCGTCGTTTAAAACTACATGGCGGTGTAGACTGGTCCGCACCACGTGGCACCCCTATTATTTCAGCAGGGAATGGTGTTGTTGAAAAAGCAGGTTGGGGCAGCGGCTACGGCAAACAGACAATCATTCGCCATACAAATGGTTATGAAACCAGCTATTCGCACCAAACCGCATATGCAAAAGGTATAAGACCAGGTGCAAGGGTACGCCAGGGACAGGTAATTGGATTTGTCGGATCAACTGGTTATTCAACAGGTCCGCACTTGCACTACGAAGTGAAGGTAAATGGCAACAGAGTTGACCCGATGCGTATAAGACTTCCAAAAGGTAAAGTGCTTAAAGATGCTGAACTTGAAAGGTTCCTGGCTGAAAAGGCGCGCATTGATCAATTAGTCAATCCGGCTTCGTCAGAATTAGCACTTAATTAAACTGATCCTGTGCGCTCAGGCAAAATCCAGTCCCAATTCTTTTTGACGTTTCTTCGTCAAATTAAGCGCTGCCAACTTATGAGACTCTCGCAAATAGAGTTTTAAATCTTCCTTGCTTAGGCTTTCATCACTGATCATCTGTATCCACTTCATACCTCGAGCAGCAAAATATGGCGCAGGTCTTAAGCCTGGTTGATGTTTCATAATTTCATAGCTTTGTGGCGAACATTTAAAAGTCACATATGGATCTTCATCTTTTGACCAACC
>CALAIO010000220.1 GCA_937923355.1 uncultured Rhizobiaceae group bacterium
CTTTTGAAATTTGGCTTTGCAACTGGCGTCTATGGCGCCGATCCAAACGACAGTCTTGAGCTTAATCAATCTGCAATTACTAATGCTGTCCGATGTGTACCGCCAGAGAACAAGCCAGTGGGTGCAGAGATTAATAATTGCAGGCCTTTTCTGATTAATACACTTGACCGTTTTCCAAACCTGAAAGCACTCGTAACGCTTGGCAAAATCTCGCATGATTCTACCGTTCGTGCTTTGGGTGGTAAACTATCAGCAACGCCCTTCGGGCATAATCTTGCTCAAGAAATCGGTGGTTACACGCTTTATTCAAGCTATCATTGCTCCCGCTATAATACGAATACGGGACGCCTGACCGAGAAGATGTTTGAAGACGTTTTTGCCAATGTTCGAAGTGCTATCGATTAACTAGGGTCTGTACTCAATTGGGAGAAGACCCTAGGCTCTTTCATAAGCTTTGATAACAGTTCCAATTCACTGCCCATATCATTTTCTGCAACGCCTTTGGCAGCATTCATGCGCACTTCATCTGGCTTATTCTGGGAGAGTTTCCAAGTGCCGTTTACTTCGGTGACTGCCATTCTCACTGGCACAATCTGGCGAAGCATTTTTTGATAGATACCCTGATCCATCTTTGAGGAGACCCAAGGCTTTTTAGGCAAGAGTCTAGTCTCAATCGAAGCAGAAAGACGCTCCAACACATTATGAATTTCGTCTTGCGGCAGAAGTTCTATCTCACCGCGCAAATGCACAGCTATGTAATTCCAAGTTGGCACCTGATCGTCGACAAAATACCAATCCGGCGAAATATAACTATCGCCGCCCAAAACAGAAATAACGGCTTTTTGTGGTTCTTGCTTGAGACTTTGTACAATAGGGTTTGAGCGAACCAGATGTAGCTCGATGGTCTTGTTATCTTCCATCAATAAAAAGGGAATATGACTTAAGAGCGGACCATCAGTTGCGTTCACCGCGAGCGTGCCGAAAGCTCGTTCACGTGCAAACTCAATGTTGCGTGTTTCAGTTTCTTTTCTAAAGCTTGGATTTGGGTGCATGCCCTACCCCTTTTCGCGCATCAACCTTGCTTTTTCACGATCCCAATCACGCTTCTTGGCGACCTGGCGCTTGTCATGCGCCTGACGGCCTTTGGCAAGGGCAATTTGCAATTTGGCGATGCCACGGTCATTGAAATACAAACGATTAGGCACAATTGTCATGCCTTCACGCGCGACACCAATCATAAGCTTGGACATCTCTTTTTTGTTTAAAAGGAGCTTGCGATGCCTGCGCGGATTATGATTGTTGCGATTGCCTTCGAGATACTCAGGGATATAGCTATTGATAAGCCATATCTCGCCATTTTCCTCAGTCGCATAGCTCTCAGCAATATTCGCTTGACCGTTGCGCAGAGATTTTACTTCTGTCCCGGTCAACATAAGGCCAGCTTCTAGCGTTTCAATAAACTCATAGTTATGACGCGCCTTTCGGTTGTCAGCTACAAGTTGATTGGTAGAGCTATCCTTCTTTTTTTTAGGCGCCATGAGAGCCCCGCCTCTCCTTAGTTGATGAGACCGGCATGAACCATCGCATCACGAACCAAAGCCTCTGTTGATGCTTCGATTGGTACGAGTGGTGAGCGTTGAACATTTTCGCATTTGCCAAGCAGGGATAGCGCATATTTTGTGCCGCCTGGGCTTGGTTCAGCAAATAATGCTTTATGGAGTGGCGCCAGTTTATCTTGGAACTCTAGTGCATCAGCGTAACGTCCATCAAGACAAGCTTCTTGAAAGTCAGCACATAATCTTGGTGCAACATTCGCAGTTACTGAAATACATCCATGGCCACCGTGAGACATAAAGCCAAGCGTGGAAATATCTTCTGCTGACATTTGTACAAAATCATTGCCTATAGCGTGTCTTTGTTCAGATACCCTACTCATGCTGGCGGTTGCATCTTTTACACCAATTATATTCTCATGCTCGTTGTATAATTCAGCCATCGTTTCAACGCTCATATCCACGATAGATCTGCCAGGAATATTATAAATAAAGACAGGCACACTAACAGCTGATGCTATCGCAGAAAAATGTGCTTTCATTCCACGCTGATTAGGCTTGTTATAATATGGTGTTACACACAATACTGCATCAGCGCCAACTGCCTCTCCGTGCTTTGCAAAGTCAATTGCCTCGGCAGTATTATTAGACCCCGCGCCTGCAATAACCGGGAGACGGCCTTTGTTTTGATCAATACAGACTTCAACCACACGTTTATGCTCATCATGCGATAAGGTTGGTGTTTCACCTGTTGTACCGACTGGTACAAGCCCATGACTGCCTTCAGCAATCTGCCATTCCACAAAGTCGCGGAATACCTTCTCATCAAATGCACCATTGGCATCAAATGGGGTGATAAGCGCTGGCATTGAACCTTTAAACATTGGAAAACTCCGAAATTCTCATACTGTAATTTTAGAAACTCCACGGACATTATCCATCAAGTCTTATCTGCGCAAGCAAAGATATAAGCGGATTTATATTTTAAGCTTTTGTTTATCCTATTTTCATCACTTTAGTGTCTTATGCAAACGAACAAACAATGGTTATTTGCATGCAAACTCGTAAAATTATTAATGCTTTAATATTCTCAAGCGTTGCAGCGTTTGGTGTTTCAAATACCAAGGTAGCAAGTGCGCTTGATATTGACCTACTCATTAATCAAAATGTGCCAATTCCAACTGCGCGTCCTGATACGATCGTGACGGGTGCAATACAAGCAAAACCACTTCAGATTTCAGTTCTTCAATCAGGACGTAAAAACCAGGTCTCGCCCGTAAGCGGAAGCTTGAAGCAAGGCCTTGAGGCTCTCCGCAAGGGTGATACCAATCTGGCACTTTCCATCCGCGCAGGACTTCAAGCTGGAAGCCTTGATCGTAAAATTCTGGCTTGGTCGATTGCGCTTGCAGGACAGGACAAACTTTTGTCTGGCGAAATTTCAAGCATCGCAAGAGACTTGCCGCATTGGCCTGGTCAAAAAACTATGAGCAGAAATACAGAAAAAGCACTCGCTCGGGAAAGACTGTCTGCTTCTCAAATCATCCAGATATTTGGTAACACTAGGCCTACAACGGTAGAAGGCGCGATTGTCTTAAGCCAAGCATTGTTGAACGTTGGGCAACGCACAAAAGCAAATCGGATTATCGCTCCTTTCTGGCGAAATGAGAAACTCGATAAGAAAACTGAAACTGAACTGCTCGGTAAAGTTGGTACTGCGCTGAACAAATCTGATCACAGATTCAGAATGCACCAACTATTGTACAATGACCGCGTGAGAGCCGCTGAACGGATAGCAGCAAAAGCTGAACAATTCAGCCTGGCAAAAGCGCGTGCTGCCGTGATTAGAAAACAGTCCAATGCTGGTCGATTATTAGAGGCAGTTGCTCCCTCCTCCAAAAAGGACACTGCATATCTTTTTGGGCGCATAGAACATGCAAGACGTTCTGGCAAATATACAAAAGCTGCAAACCTTTTGTTGCAGGCACCACGTGATCCGCGTCTGTTGGTCGATGCGGATGAATGGTGGATTGAACGGCGTGTTGTCAGTCGTGAAATGCTTGAACTGGGAAAGCACAGGCTTGCATATCGCATTGCTGCGGAACATTCGGCACAGTCTGCTCGGGATATTATTGATGCTGAATTTCATGCAGGCTGGTATGCGCTTCGTTTTCTCAATGATGCAGCAACGGCGCGCAAGCATTTTTCTCGATTACTCAAACATGCCACACGCCCAATAAGTCAATCGCGTGGTCATTATTGGATGGCGAGAGCTTCTTCTGGCGAGAATGCCAAGGCGCATTATTCAAAAGCAGCGCGGCATGCAGGTACATTTTACGGACAACTGGCAGCTTTGAAGCTTGGCGTTAAAAAGCTGAATGTGAAACGCGTAAAACCGACTTCTATGGATCGAAATAATTATCAATCCAGAGAACTGGTACGCGCCATCAAACGTCTTGAAGCGATTGGTTCTGGCTGGCGTGCGGATAGTATTTACCGTCACTTGGCCTTAACGCTTCAATCTTCTGGTGAAATTGCCATTCTGGCAGCGGATGCAGAACGCAAAGGCGATTACTCGCTGTCGCTGCAAATTGGCAAGCTGGCGCATGGGCGTGGATTTAAAGTTGATACGCTTTCATGGCCACTGGGTGCTATTCCCAACTCTGCAAAGATTGGTGGGGCTGGGCGCGCACTTGCCTATTCCATTGCACGACAAGAAAGTGCTTTTAATAAACGCGCTGTTTCGCCCGCCAATGCACGGGGGCTGTTGCAACTCTTGCCTGGTACTGCAAAGGCAGTCGCACGAAAAAAAGGTTTGAAATACTCCTTCAAAAGACTGACTACTGATGCAGGTTACAATGCCACTTTGGGCGCTTCATATTTGACTGAGCAATTAAGTAATTTCAATGACTCATACATACTGACTTTTGCAGCCTATAACGCAGGCCCAAGACGCGTGGATGAATGGCTTAAGCGTTTTGGCGATCCGCGCGGAAAACCGCTTAATGAAGTGATAGACTGGATTGAAAAAATACCCTTCAAGGAAACGCGTAGTTATGTACAGCGTATTTTGGAAAACTATCAGGTCTATAAAACCCGTATTTCGGGAACACCTCTAAACCTTGAACAAGATTTGCGACGCGGTAGGCGTTGATTTAACGCATGCAACATAATACATCATTGATAATGATTATATATTGGTTGTGAGTAATTCCTTGGACTATATTCCTTTCAAAGTGTCTGCCCGTGACGGGGTAAAAATAGCAGGGCGTAAATACGGTTGGGGTAATCAAGACCCCCACCCTGTCGTCTGCCTTGCAGGTATCACTAGAAATGCAAATGACTTTCACGATTTGGCGCTTTATCTTGCCAGTTCAAAAGGTGGAAACCGCCGCGTCGTATCTATTGATTATCGCGGTCGCGGTCAATCAGAGTATGACAGCAACTGGAAAAACTACACGCTTTCCGTTGAGGCTGAAGATACCATTGATACGCTAACAGCACTCGGTTTGGGCGAAGTGAATTTCATTGGCTCATCACGCGGCGGGCTCATCATTATGATGCTCGCAACAATGAGACCCGGCATCATAAAATCTGTTGTTTTAAACGATATCGGACCCGTCATTGATGCGACTGGACTGGTTAGAATTTGGCGCACTTATGAGAGTGAAACATTGCCCTCATCCTTTGAGGAAGCAGCCCTTTTGCGTGAACGTCTTGGCAAGTCGACCTCGCCGACATTTTCAAAAGAGGAATGGGAAAAAGAAGCGAGACGTCTTTATAAGCTTGAAAACGGCAAACTGGTTTTGCAGTTTGACAAGAAACTCTTAACGAGCCTTCGTTCTATTAATCTAGATGAACGCCTGCCCGACATGTGGCCAGACTTTGCTGCCATAACCAACGTTCCAACACTGGCCATTCGCGCAGAAAATACAGATATCCTTTCACAGGACACCTTTGAAACGATGCAAATGCTTCATCCGAAAATGAAAACTGCCATCGCAAAAGGCCAAAACCACGCCCCTATACTAAGTGTCGGCGGGCTGGAAAAACAAATAGCCAAATTTCTTATAGAAGAACTCTAAACTTATAATCGCTTACTGAAGACGTAAAAAAGCCCGCTTGGTTCACAAGCGGGCTTTCTAATTTTATCTGTAACAGCTTACTTCTTTGTCTTACGACTTGAAGTAATCTCTCCGCGCTCAACACGTTTTGCGTGAGCGGTCATACCGCCTTTTGCAAGAACCTTGGATTCAGCAACCCAGTTCTCACGTTCAGGACGACCTGGGAAACCAAGCTCGTTACCGATCCAGGTTTCATTGGCGGCTGTCCATTTGGCAATTTGATCAAACTTGTAAACACCAAGTGCAAACAATTTCTTCTCAAGCGCATTACCAACACCGTCAATAAGCGTTAGGTTGTCGCCACCACCAGCAGGAGCTTTACTCATTACCGATGGCTTTTTGCCCATATCACCAGCATTGGCTTTACCTTTTGAAGAGTCTACTTCGCCCTTGTCTACGCGTTTAGCGAAAGCAGTCGTGCCACCTTTTGCTAGAACCTTGGCTTGTTTAACCCACTCTTCGCGCTCAATACGACCAGGGAAGGCAAGACGCTCACCCATTTCACGTTGGTCTTTTGCAGACCATGCCGCGATTTGAGCGAAGGCTGTTACACCAACATTGTTCAAGCGACCTTCGTTTTGAGGGCCAATACCCTTGATGCGTTTTAGGTCATCTTTAACTGCAGGTGCAGCAGGTTTTGGCTTCGGCTTAGGCTTAGGTTTGGAAACCTTCGCTTTTGGCTTAGGCGCAGGCGCTGGTTTTGCAACTGGCTTCGGCTTAGGCGCAGGTGCCGCAACTGGCATCGGCTTAGGTTCAGGTTTTGGTTCAACCTTTGGCGCCACTGCAGCAGCGGCTGCAATTGGAGCTGCTGCAACAGCAGCTTTTTCAGGTTCAACAAACAAACGATGTAAAATACATCCTATGATACACCCCAGAATATAGGCAATTGCCATTAGCAAGAGCGACTGGATAATAAACATTGTCATAATACTATCTCCTTCTCTCTTAACGTTGTTTTCTAGGTTCAGATGTAATCCAACCAACTACCAGCCCTATGACAAAGGCTATCAGCAGAAAGAGGAAAAGTTGTTCGATTAAATAGAACATATGATGTGTCCTCCTTACTTAATCACGTTGAATTCGATGCGGCGGTTTTGAGCACGCCCATCACGGTTGTTATTTGAAGCGATAGGCTGTGTTTCACCATAACCTTTTGCATCAAGCCTTGAAGTATCAACACCAGCATTTGCCAGATATGTCTTCACAGCGTTTGCACGTGCTTCACTGAGTTCCTGGTTATAGGCGTCACGACCTCTTGAGTCTGTATGACCACCAATCTCCATGCGAACAGCAGGACACTCGCTTGCTGCTTTTGCAACAGCATCCAATACGCCTTGAGAGTCTGATTTGATAACTGCTTTATCAGTTTCAAACAAAATCTTCTGGCCATCGATTGCTGATGTAATCAGCGCCTGACATGCGTCTGCATCAACAGTTGGTGCAACTGGCACTGGTGCAGGCTCAGGTTTCGGGAACAGGATGTTTGTTGTTCCGGTAAAACCAGCAGGCAAACGCTTTTGTACGATCTTATCAATCAGATTTTTGATATTCTCGTTTTTCGCGCGACCTGACACTGAAAGTGTATTGCCAACAACGTTACCTTGGCCTGCTTCAAGCAGCCTTACCTGTGATGTTACAAGTTTACGCGCATCATCAAAACCATCTGGCTTTCCTTGTGCAATTACTTGTTTATCGACAGCTTCGCCACCCAGTGTTTTGTTCACCATCGCTACTGTCGCAGCTTTGGCAGCATCATCAGCTACATTACCACGAACAGTAATACCTGATGCCTGCTTGGATACACTCCAGCGGTATGGGTCAGCTGTTGGTACAACTGGTTCAGGAGCTGGTTCTGGCTTAGGATAAAGGATGTTTGTTGATCCCGAGTATCCAGCTGGCAGTGCATTTGAAATCGTTGACTTGATTTCATTTGCAATTGCTTCGCTTGAAGCACGACCGTTTACAGAAACAGTTTGACCAATGATGTTACCTTGACCCGCCTCAAGTCTTTTAACCTGGTTTGTCACGATACGACGCACCACATCAAAACTTTCAGGCTTGCCTGATGCAATCACTTGCTTGTCAGTTACATCCGCAACACCAAGCGATGATTTTACGATAGATACAATACCATCACCATCGGCCTTGTCTGCAACATTACCAGAAACACTAACGCCAGACTTAACTTTGCTGACTGTCCAGCGATAAGGGTCTGCAACTGGTGGTTCTGGAGCCGGTGCTGGCTCTGGTGCAACGATTGCTTCGCTTGCCAGTTTCATGCCGCCAGCAAGGCCTGCCTGAATGTCAGCAACCGCTGTATCACGCACAGCGATAGAAGCCGCATTACCAGAAATGCTGTAGTTTCCATCAATGATAGACATTGAACCATCGTTTAAAGTACCCAGTTGACGAAGACCGTAACCAGTAGCCGTTGCCCAGGTAACACCTTCAGCAACGCCATCAGCAAGTCTTAGCTCATCAATAACTTCAAAGCCTGGATTTGCCTTCTTGGCTGTCGCAACGGCAGTAGCTCTCGCATTGTCGTTTTGAACATAGCCAGCAAGCGTAATCTTGTTATCAGCTTTTACAGCACTGAAACGATATGGCTTAACAATTGGAGGTAAAACCGATGCGTTTAGGCTTACACCTTCTGGCGCATTAGCTGCTGCAGCAATTGCAGCGTCATAATCGTCAAAAGAATTGGCACGTCCTTTAATAGTAAGATTATCATCCACCATCGTAGCTTCGCCAGATGAGAACTTTTTCAACATATCAAGACTGTAGACCGTTGCAGGATCATACTGTGCAGTTTCACCACCTGCAATTTTCAATTGATTATCAATTGATGCAGATGGGAAGTTGGATTTTGCATTGGCTTCGATGCGATCTCTGGCTGCTGTACCTGGTGCAAAACCAGAAAGTACAATCGCTTGCGCATCTTTTGTTGCATTCCACTCATAAGGTGAAACACCTACTGGTTGGATATTATTTTCTGCAAGTTCAAAACCTGAAGTGAGGTTACCGATATTAGCTTGCGCTGCTTCAAATTCTGCAGGTGATTTTGCAACACCCGAGATTGAAAACTTGTTGTCAGAAAAAGATGCTCTGCCTTGTGTGAAACCAGGGAAGAAGCCTGTCGCATATTTGGCAGCGTCTGCAAGGTTAGCAGGTGCACCTTCTGCAATACGGATATTGTTAGTAATATCCGCTTCTGGAAGTTGCTCTTTTACAGATGCTTCAATTGTAGTGCGAGCGTCTGTATTTGGAGCAAAACCGCTTAGCGTTACCGCTTTACCGTCATAATCAGCCATCCACTCGTAAGGCGATGCAGTTGGCGGCGTAATTTCAGCTTTAACTACTTTACCGTCAGCAGGAACTGATCCTGCAAGATTTGCAACGGCTGCATCATAACTGTCGTAAGTTGATGCGATGCCAGTGACAGAAATATCTGCATCTGAGATAGAAGCTGTACCAGTTGTAAGACCAGTAAGTTCGCCAATAGAGAATTTCGCCCAATCAGCAAAACCTTCATTAGCGCCGCGCGCCAATGTCATTTGGTCATCTATAGTAGCCTCTGGCGCAGCAGCCTTGGCACTTGCAACAATCTCTGCTCGCACATCATCATTAGGCACATTGCCAGTTAGAACAACTTTACCA
The DNA here is from genome assembly GCA_937923355.1 of uncultured Rhizobiaceae group bacterium. The sequence continues at coordinate 9,332 of CALAIO010000220.1, forward strand.
TCAGATTTTTCTGCGTTGAGTGCAAAAGGAGAAGCAATCGCAAGTAAATCACTTGCATCTGAAACGATACGAACATCGTAAGCTTCATCAGCGATTTTTAATGCAGCCTCAGCAGCCTCTGGTGACGGCGCAGTGCCTGACAAAGTCAAGTCACGGCCATCAAGACTAACACCTGCCCAAGAATGTTCTGCTTGAAGATCTTGTAAAGCCTTTGCGGTCAGATCATCCTGAACAACATCAGCCCTGAACCAGGTTGATAGCGCGGTTAAAATAACCACCGCGAATATCCCGGGCCAAATCCATTTTTTCCAATTACACATGATAAAATTCTCTCCCTATTCATGCAATTGCATGACCTAAGAACACCCATGGGAGGTTATAAATTGTTCTCATTTCCCCCATGAACGTATCGATTAGGTCAATACATTTCGTACGTATGTAAAAAGTTTACATAACGTTAACATCACATAACAATGAAACATTGCACAAAATCAAGGTAAAAATCACTTAATTTAGCCAAAAGTGGATAAAACATTACGTAAGTAGCAAACCTTTAGGCTATAAACTTCGTCGAATTTTCAGAAAAATTTGAATATCTGCAAAAAGGACTTGTTTTAATAAACCATCCATCATATCCGTGTCAGTGGATAGGTGGCCGAGTGGTCGAAGGCGCTCCCCTGCTAAGGGAGTAGGCGGGTAACCGTCTCGAGGGTTCGAATCCCTTCCTGTCCGCCAGTAATTCCCATTAAGTCATTGTAATAGATGTATATTTAATAAAATTAAAATCCCTTCCCCAACCTTAAACCCACTGCATTATTGTAACCACCAGTCAAATATGTATTGTAAGTCTAAATCCAGCCTGCTTTGAACAACAGAAAATATCTTTGTATGAAATTATTATAGTATTTACTTCATAGTATAGAATCCACTATCTAACGTAACGTAAGTTGATGATGTTTGCTTACACAGCGACTGACTTGGGCGGACTTGGGGAACTGGGGCAAGTCAGTCGCGTATTAGTGTTTCTAACATGATTGGCTTTGCGGATAGAAATTTAGTAATAGATTGATAAAGCAAAACATTTTGATTCGATCATGAGTTAGG